>JAABSK010000279.1 GCA_011390435.1 Desulfobacteraceae bacterium
CGGGAGAGATAAAAATGGCCTTGTTTGAAATTGATACACACCGATGTGATGGCGACGGGATCTGCGCCCTGGAATGTCCGGCCCGTATTATAAAAATGGTTGAAAACCAGCCAACACCTGTTGAGGACGCAGAACAGATCTGTATCCGCTGCGGCCACTGTGTGGCTGTCTGTCCCAAACAGGCCCTGCGCCTGAATTTTCTGGCACCGGAACACTGCCTGCCCCTCACTGAAGAGTGGAAAATGGACTTTGATCAAAGTGCACACTTTTTACGGTCCAGGCGATCCATCCGAAGCTATAAAAACAAGCCCGTACCCCGGGATCTTTTTGAAAAAGCCCTTGAAATTGCCAGCTGTGCCCCCACAGGCAGCAACAAGCAACCTGTGAAATGGCTGATCTTTGACCAGAAAAAAGATGTCATGGCCGTGGCAGGACTTACCATCGACTGGATGAAATCCGTTGTCCAGAATTTTCCCCAGGTAGCGCAGACACTGAATATGGAAACCATTATTGCCCAGTATGACCAGGGCATCGACCGTATCTGCCGGGACGCGCCTCAACTGGTCTTCACCTACTCATCCAATGAATATGGCAGTGCTGCTGCAGATTGTCATACCGCACTGGCCTATCTGGAACTGATTCTGCCAAGCCTTGGCCTGGGCAGCTGCTGGGCAGGATATGTCAATACAGCGGCAAACATGTGGCCGGCGCTTGGAGAACTCATCCATCTTCCGGAGCAGCATACCTGTCACGGAGCACTCATGGTCGGTTTTCCCAGATTCCGTTACCACAGGGCGCCCCGCAGAAATGCCCCGGACATCTGCTATCATCAATGATTTTGAACCCTTTTCTTTTGCATCCGACCCGACACCATAATAAAACCATCCATACCTATATGACAGAAAAATTATTAAGAACAACTGAAGGAAAAATCCTGATCACAGGGATTGGTCTGTTCCTTGTGCTTTTGATTATAATCGGATATTTTGCAGTCCATGATCCTGAAATGTCAAAAATTCTCAGCCTGGTTTTTGTCGCCCATTCTTTCGGCGGCCGGGCAGCGGGAATCGGTCTGTGTATCATGAATGACTTTAATGCGGCCGTCACAATCGGGTATAATTTTTACCTTGAAATACTGATTGTCTGCTTTACCTATTCCCTTTTTGTCCTGACAACCACCAACTATATCCAGATACCATGGCTGACCAGATTTGTGGACCGTCTTGCCCAAAAAGCAGTGGAACAAAAAGATAAAATCCGGGCCTATGGCTGGATCGGACTTTTTCTATTTGTCATGCTTCCCCTTCCTGTCACCGGCCCTGTGGTGGGATCGGTTATCGGGTATATGCTCCGGATCAATCTTTTCAGAAATTTTACCGCCACCGGTTCCGGCACCCTGATGGCCATTGTTGTCTGGTATTTCAGCTTTGATTTTCTGGAACAGCGGTTTCATGCCATTCAATACATTTTCGGCGCTATTGTCATTCTGGTGCTGATCTCCCATTACAAGGCCATTGCCCACTTATTCTTTGGCAAACGTCTGTGAGTTCTTTTAACGTGCGTTCAAGACGGTCATCCGCCAGGTGTTGCCATCCGGCTGAAGAACTTCTCTGATCACAACATTTTGGAGAGGTTCTTTTACCTGCATGGAGGAATATCGGCCAAACAGATTGGTCTGTGGAGTGATCCAGCCATGGACAATCATAACAGCGTCCCCTTTTTCCGTTTCTGACCATTGCTGAACAGCGGTTTTTTCATCACTGATCGCTTCAATTTCTTTGATCGCGGTTTCAATAACGGTCAAGTCCGCAGAAATCTGTTCATCCAAAGCCTCCTGTTCCGCAAAGCATTGGTCCAAATCCCGGTCTGAACTGCTGGATTCTTTATCAAGGGCGATGAGCTGTTCTTGAATCTGTGCAAGCTCAACAATTCTGGCATGAAGAACCTGCTGCTTTTTTAATGCTGTCTCATAGCGTACATGAGCATTTTCCAATATTATTTTTTTATCGTTGATGAGAAAATTAAAGCCCTGGATCCGTTTTTTCACATTCTCGTCCATCCCCACATTGATCCGGCACGGATTTGAGACATCCGTACCGATATCCCGCGATTCAAATCCCATTTTGGCAGAAATGAAAGAAGAGATGATTTTGCCCCGCTGAGATACAAATCTGCCGCTGGAACGAATTTTAGAATCAATCACCTGTTTTTCCACCAGGACACTGCCAAACGACTTGATATTGGAGTCAGAGACAAACCGGGCAGTCACATTCCCTTCAGTCCGGATATCTGCGCCTACAATACCACCGGTCACAGCCACATCCCCCATGGCCTGGATGGCACCACCGGATATGTCCTTTGCCTGCAGATGACCGCATTTTATGGTGAACCCATCTGTAATGCTGCCCCTTACCGTTACATTGCCATCAAAATCAATATTTCCGGTCTGAAAATTCACATCACCATCAATGATCAGCTCTGCAAACACCGATACGGTACCGCTTACCGCCAGGTTGGGCTGGCCGTCACGGGTTGCAAAAACCTGCAGTCCATCTTCAGAAAGCCGGGCACCTTCTCCGCATTTTAACTGGAAATCCCGGGGCTCTGGAACCGGAATGGGGGCATTGTAGACATCCACTCCCGGTGTACTCGCTTCCAGAGGCACTTTGACGGCCAGCAGCTCGCCTGCCATGACCCGGGGGATACGTCCGCGCTCCCTGTAATCGATATTGCCGTCGGAGTTGATCGTGCCGGCGGTCAAATGATCGATATTAAACTGATAGTGTATGACAGCATCACGGCCGTGTACAGGTGGACGTCCCTGGGCCACCAGAAAGCTGTTTTCCCCACTGCCGGCCCTGTCCAGCATCTGCGCGATCTCACCTGCATCAACTGCGAGCAGCTGTATCCGCTGCCGTTCCAATTCAGACAGGATCGCGTCAGATGAGGTCTTGTTCCAGCCTCCTGGCAAAAAATGCAGATACGCACGCATCTGATCATCAGAAACTTGGATCTGAAAACGGTTTGTTCCATCAAAATCAAATGGCCCTGAAGATGAATCCACGACCACGGGTGTCCGGGGAAGCTCCTGACGGATGAGATCCCGCTGGAATTCTGTGATGGCGCCGTGAGCAACCAGAATATCTCCGGTCTTCTGATACACCTGGCGGGTTTCGAATTCCCGGGCCTGTACCTTCAATGCCAGCTCAACCTGCTCTCTGGTGGCAAACCCTTTTTTGATGGCAATAACGCCGAATTTTTTGCCCAGATGCCGTTTTGCCGCGCCATGAAGCGCTTGAATCCGCTCTGGTGCAACCATCTGAAATTTCAGAAAAATATCTCCCAGTGCAATGGCTTTTCCTTCCTGCCGCTGCTTTTGCTGAAAGGAAAATGCCCGTGCCAGCTGATCTTTGGTTACCAGTTGATTTTCCATGGCAATCCTGGCAAATACAATATCATACTCACCGATCTCTTCTTTTTTAAGCGGATTTGGTTTTCCCGCCCCAGACATCCTGAACCGGGAAATCCGTATCCCGACACCAATCTGGGCTTCTAAATAATCCATGTCCACCGGCACGGAAAGCACTGCGTCTGCACCTTGCTTCAGGGCTTGCTTTATGTCATCCTGTGTTTCAATTTTTACCGCCAGGATACAGTACAGATAATGACGGGTTTTGATCTGGCGAACCCGCCTGAACAGTTCAATTCCCTGGATGAGATCTGTCCGGGAATGATAGACAAGAATCCAGGGTGAATGCCGTTTAAACAGCTCAACTCCCTGATCGGCATCAACAGCCGTTTGAATGGGATATCCTCTTTTTTGAAGGATCTCTGCCAGGGCCGGACTGGATGCCGACCGGTTTTCCACCACAAGGATTGTCATAACCACCTTTTGATTACAATAACATGAAACAGTCTGTTTCAGCGATCATATCTGCCAAACATCACCGAAAATCTTCAATCGCCTGACGGACCATGCCGGCAAGTGTTTCCA
>JAABSK010000280.1 GCA_011390435.1 Desulfobacteraceae bacterium
GGTTATGAAACAGTATTTGATAGATGGGTTGCGGCCCACAGATCATCAGCGTCTGAAAGCTTTTCTGGATGAACATCTGGAGGCTTCTCCGCTTGGCGGGATCTACTGGCTGGAGATTGACACAGATCTGTTAACGCCTCTTCAAAAGGATCATGGAACCTGCGGCCCTCATATCTTTGCCCTGATGCTGGAAGAAACGTCTCTGGCCTGTGAATTTCTGGTAAGGATTAAAAAAAACATCAAATGCGACTGCATGGGATATGCCAATCAGCAGCAGCGCAACTGGTTGATGGACCAGACAGATGCTATTCTGGAAAAACTTGGTATCAGTATTTAATCCTTTTTTAGTTTTAGGACACCGGTATGCTTAAACTTATTCCATTGGGCGGTCTTGGCGAAATCGGCCTGAACATGATGGTTGTAGAATATGATGATGTCATGTTTATTATTGATGCCGGCCTCATGTTCCCTGAAGATTATATGCTGGGCGTGGATATTGTCATTCCGGCCATGGATTATATCCGTGAAAACCGCCAGAAGATTGAAGGCATTATCCTGACCCATGCCCACGAAGATCATATCGGTGCCCTGCCGTACCTGCTCAAGGAGATACGGATTCCGGTTTATGGTACGGCGTTTACTCTGGAGATTGTCCGCAACAAGCTCATTGAATTCGAGCTGAACAAATATGTGGATTTAAACCTTGTCAATCCCGGTGAAACCCTTTCCATTGATCCGTTTGAGATCGAATTTATCCGTGTCAGTCACAGCACGGTGGACGGTGTGGGCCTGGCCATCACAACGCCTGAAGGGGTGATTGTCCATACCGGGGATTTCAGGATCAGCCATGATGCTGATAAGATGAAAACCACTGACATTTCAAGCTTTGCCCGGGTGGGAGAAAAGGGGGTGCTGGCCCTGTTGTCGGATTCAACCAATGTCGAGGTCAAAGGCTATACCATGAGCGAGCAGGAAGTGGCCAGAAATCTTGAAAAATTCATCACAGCCGCGGACAGCAGGGTGATCGTGGCGTTGTTCGCTTCCAATGTTTTCCGGATTCAACAGGTGATTGACATCGCGGTGCAGGACAACCGGAAGGTGATCTTCAATGGCCGGAGCATGGAACAGATCATTGCCGTTGCCACCCGTCTGGGGTATATCAACTGCCCGCCCAACACCATTGTGGATATCAAACAGATCAATAAACTTCCGGACAAAGAAGTGGTGATCATCACAACGGGCAGCCAGGGAGAACCCATGTCCGCACTGGTGCGGATGGCGTCGGGCAACCACAAGCACATCAAGATTAAAAAAGGCGACTGTGTGATCCTTTCGTCCAAATACATTCCTGGAAATGAAAAAGCCATTGCCAGCATCATCAACAAACTTTACCGCAGGGGTGCTGATGTTGTGTACTCCAAGATCGCTCAGATCCACGCCTCAGGTCATGCCCATCAGGAAGAACTCAAGCTGATGCTGAACTTGACCAAACCCAGGTATTTTGTCCCCATCCACGGTGAATATCGGCATCTGGTGGTCCATGCCCGCCTGGCAGAAAAACTGGGGCTGCCCCGTGAAAACGTCATGGTAGCAGAAGACGGCAAGGTCATTGCCTTTGACAAAGATGGGGGACGTATTGAAGGCCAGGTCCAGACCGGAAGGATTCTCATCGACGGCAAAGGGGTCGGCGATGTGGGCAGAAGTGTGCTCAAAGAGCGAAGGGAGCTGTCTGAAGGGGGCCTGGTCGTTGTCACCATGATCATTGACGAAGAAACCGGCGTGGTGCTCTATGGTCCGGAGCTGGTATCCAAGGGATTTGTCTTTGACGCGGCCACCGGATACCTGGTGGATGATGCCCAGTGCGTCATCCTTGAGATTGTCGAAGAGATGGATGTCGGGGTGGAATTCAGGGTCGATCTGATCCGCAAAAAACTCCAGAAGGCCCTGAAACAGTATTTTGCCTTTGCCATCAACCGAAAGCCCTTGATTGTTCCCATTATTATTGAAGTATGAAAAAAGAATTATCCGCCATACTCCTGTTTTTCCTTATTATTCTCACGGCAGTCAGCCTTTTTTCCTATCATGCATCAGATCCGTGTGTGGGCAATTCGTTTTTTGCGGTTCCAGATCATGTCCATAACGCCTTTGGGCTGGTGGGAGCGCATGTTGCCGGCCTGTTCATCTTTTTGTTCGGCCTGGGTGCCTTCTGGCTTCCAATTCTGCTGGGATGTGCCGGCATATGGCTGCTTAAGGAACGGGCGCCCCGGATCATCTGGCTGACCCTGCTGGGCTGTTTTATTTTGATGGTGGGAACCGGGGGCATGTTTTTTTTGTTCAAAGATGCCTATTCCATGCTGGGGACAACTGTCAGTGCCGGCGGCATCATCGGCATGACGGTTACCGGATTTCTGTTGAAATACACCAACATTGCCGGCAGCATTATTCTGCTGGTGTTTTTTTTGCTCATCGGCTTTATTCTGGCAACCGGCGTTTCTTTGATGGCTGTTGCCAGAATGCTGCATCAAAAAATTTGTGAACTGCTGAACAGCATTCAATCGGATTTTATTGAAGGGATCGCGTTTATCCGCCAGCGGGTTCAAAAATGGCGGCAGGAGCGCGAAGCACTGCGACAGCAGGTGGCAGTTGATCCAGAGGAGGATTCAGCAGCCCCCATCTTAATCACCCTTCCGGAAAACCTGCCGGTAGAGGATCCTGCTGAATCCGAGCCCATGATTGTAGCGCTGGAAAAGGATGAGACTGCGTTTGTTCCGGATATAGAATTTAACGATATCCGGGAGAAACGTGAATTCAAGCTGCCCAGACTCTCTTTTCTGGAGGAAAAAAAGAAGGTTGTCCGGAGCATTGACACAGACCTGCTCAAGGAAAAAAGCAGAATCCTGGAAAGCAAACTCAATGATTTTAATGTGTTTGGCGAAGTGGTTGAAATCCTTCCGGGTCCGGTGATCACCACTTTTGAATACAAACCCGCTCCCGGTATCAAGATCAGCAAGATCGCAGGTCTGTCAGATGACCTTGCCCTTGCCCTGAGCGCTATCAGCATCCGTATTGTGGCCCCCATACCTGGACGGGACGTTGTGGGCATTGAAATTCCCAACGAGGAAAGGGAAATTGTCAATTTAAGAGAATTGATCGCATCAAAAGATTTCAGCCAGTCTGCCTCTTTTTTGACTCTGGGACTTGGAAAAGATCTTCTGGGCAGGCCTGTGGTGACCAAAATGGATGCCATGCCCCATCTTCTGATTGCCGGTGCAACCGGAACCGGAAAGAGTGTGGGCCTGAACGCAATGATCATCAGCCTGTTATACAAGGCAACGCCTGAAGAGATTAAGATGATCATGATCGATCCCAAGCGGATTGAGCTGTCAGTTTACAATGATATTCCCCATCTGATATCCCCGGTGGTGACTGATATGAAAAAAGCTACCAATGCGTTGTTCTGGGCGGTCCGGGAAATGGAGCGCCGGTATGAACTGCTGGAAACCACTGGGTTGAGAAATATTGTGCAGTACAATCATATGGTGGCGGAACAAAAAAAATCAGGCACTGGTTCAGTGGAAGACGATTCCGCAGACGGGGACGGGTATGAAAAGCTGCCGTATCTTGTGGTGATCGTGGATGAACTGGCAGATCTGATGATGGTAGCTTCCAAGGATGTGGAATTTGCATTGACCCGTCTGGCTCAAATGGCCCGTGCAGCTGGTATCCATCTGATCATTGCGACCCAGCGACCATCCGTGGATGTGCTCACCGGCAGTATCAAGGCCAATTTCCCCACCCGCATTTCGTTTCAGGTTTCTTCCAAGGTGGATGCCCGGACCATTTTTGACGGCGGTGGATCTGAAAGCCTTCTGGGCAACGGGGATATGCTGTTTTGTCCACCAGGATCGGGACGTCTGGTGCGCATCCAGGGCGCATATATTTCCGAGGCTGAAATCGCAAAGGTTACCTCGT
>JAABSK010000281.1 GCA_011390435.1 Desulfobacteraceae bacterium
AACGGGCCGGCTCCCACCCGGGTGGTATAAGCTTTGACAATGCCGATGATTTCATCCAGATTTCCAGGTCCAAGGCCGGAGCCGTTGGCGGCATTGCCTGAAACCACGGATGAAGAGGTGACAAACGGGTAGGTTCCGTGCTCAATATCCAGATGGGTTCCCTGTGCGCCTTCAAACAGGATGGTTTTTCCTTCCTGAATCCCGTCAAACAGGGTCACAGACACATCGGCAATGTATGGAATCAAACGTTCCTTGATGGCTTCAATCTGGGAAATGACTGTTTCAGGATCAATGGTATCGGCGTTAAAGTAATGTTTCAGATAAAAGTTTTTTTCTTCAAGAATGCTGTGGATTTTTTCTTTGAAAACGTCAAAATCGATCAGATCGCAGAACCGTACCCCTCTTCTGGCGGCCTTATCTTCGTAGCACGGGCCGATTCCCCTGCCGGTGGTTCCGATTTTCTGATCGCCTTTTTTGACCTCTCTTGCGCTGTCAATGACGCAGTGATAGGGCATGATGATATGCGCCCGGTTGCTGATTTTCAGGCTGTCTGGAGAAACATCAATGCCGTTTTGTTCCAGGTAATCAATTTCTTCAAGCAAAACAAACGGATCAACCACCACGCCGTTGCCGATGAAACATTTTTTCTGCTGAATAATACCCGATGGAATCAAATGGCTGATGATTTCCTTTCCATCAACAACCATGGTGTGGCCGGCATTGTTACCCCCCTGGAAACGGACGACATAATCTGCATGTTCACTCAATAAATCGACAATCTTACCTTTTCCTTCGTCTCCCCACTGGGTCCCGACAATGACTGTATTTCCCACTACTTGCTCCTTTTATTGATAAAAAACTGTTTCATAAGCGCGGTTGCTGTATTTTTCTGCACCCCGGAAGTGATATCCGGATGATGATTCAGACGGCTGTCTTCTGCCATGGCATATAATGAGGCGACTGCTCCCCATTTCGGATCTGGTGCACCATACACCACCCGCCGGATTCTGGCATGTACAATCGCCCCCATGCACATGATGCACGGCTCGATCGTTGTGTACAGGGTTGTGTCTGTCAGTCTGTAGTTCTGCAGGGTCCTGCCGGCCATCCGTATGGCATTGATTTCAGCATGGCTGGTAGGATCATTTGCAAAGATGGGGCAATTATATCCCTGCCCGATGACCTGACCGTCTGCATTCACAATGATGGCTCCCACAGGGACTTCATCAATATCCGCTGCCTTTTTGGCCTGTTCAATGGCAAGGCCCATGTAATCGTTATCATCCATAATCCAACCAATACTTATATAAATCTTTTGACATAAGGTCAAATTAATTCAGTGGATTTCATGTGTTTTAAATCGCACGGGCATGTTCACAGGTTATGTGTGGGTGCGCCGCTGTTGGGCTGTCTGATCAAAAACAGCTTGCAATTCACACAACCCTTTGATATAAACTGTTTCCAACATGCGCGCCCGTAGCTCAGCTGGATAGAGTATCTGACTACGAATCAGGGGGTCGGGCGTTCGAATCGCTCCGGGCGCGCCATTATTAACAACAAGGGTTTTCATCTTTATTGGGTTGAAAGCCTTTTTTGTTATGAGAAGGAGACCCCATGAAACACATTGACGGCAATTTCAAGGGTGTGGGCAGCGCCAGCATTTATTACCAGGCCTGGCTTCCGGATGGGAACGTGACAGCCATTCTGCTGCTTGTCCACGGGCTGGGTGAACACAGCGGACGGTACATGAACCATGTAAACCACTATGTGCCGCTGGGTTATGCCGTTTACGGGCTGGATCACCTCGGCCATGGCAGGTCTGACGGACCGCGTGAATGCATCGACGGTTTTGCGGATTTTACCGATCCGCTGACGTTGTATTGCCAGATGGTCAAAAGCCGACACCCAGGAAAACCTGTTTTCATCTTTGGCCACAGTATGGGCGGTTTGATCACGTGCTGCCATTTACTTGACCACCAGACAGATTTTGCGGGTGCGATTCTCTCGGCACCAGCGATCAAGGTCAGTGACAGCATTTCACCTTTGACCATCATCATTGGCAAAATCCTCTCTCGAATCGCGCCGAAAGCCGGTGTGTTAGCGTTGGATGCAACCGGTATCTCGCGTGATCCAGAGGTGGTTGACGCCTATCTCAAAGACCCGCTTGTCTTTCACGGCAAAACACCTGCACGGTTGGCAGCGGAAATGCTGAAAGCCATGATGCGTGTCAGTGAGGCGGCGGATCAGATCACGCTGCCTTTCATTGTTATTCAGGGCAGCGAAGATAAACTGGTCGACCCGAGTGGGGCACAGATGCTTTACGACAAGGCCGGTTCCAGGGATAAGACACTTAAAGTCTATGAGGGGTTGTATCATGAGGTCCATAATGAGCCGGAGCGTTCCGAAATGTTCAAAGACGTGGAAGCCTGGCTCTCAGCACGCGTCTCATCTGACTCGCTGCTCAACGCGGAGTGATTGGCAGCGGTGATCTGGCGCTGCAGGGCATACCCACCTGGCATTTGGCGCAGACATCCGTCGTCTCTGGCAGGCCGTCCGGTTCCATTAACAAGTGATAGTTTTCCCGCAACCGATCATAGCATCGCTGACGGTCCATCCGTTCCTCGGATAAGGCCTCAACAGGGCAGGATTTGATACATTTGCCGCATTTTTTACCTGCCTTCATCATACAGAGCTCATCTGCAGTCACCAGTGGGTGGTCGCCCAACTCAAGATTTGTGACCAGGCTGCCCATACGGCCACTGCATCCTTCCGGAGTGATCAGCTGACAGTTCGTTCCATACCGGCCTAAACCGATCAGGTGCCCGAGATGTTTGTGAGACCAGAGGCTCACCAATCGTTTTTTGTCAAAGTTGTGTGTGGCAGGTGTAAGCGCAGCTTTTCCCCCTTCATTTTCGATCAATTGCTTCATTTCAGTACCGATCTGGTTGATCATGTCGTTGGTGGAAAGGTATGCCCGGCCCCAGCTGAGGGATGGATGTTTGCCTCCGGTGTTGTCCATCTGAAGATGGCGCTTAAAGGGAATAAACCAGACAACAACTGTTTCCGCGTCAGCCAGGAGATCTGCAGGAAGCGCATGATCTGTTACGGTGATTTCTTTCAGGCGCAGAAACCGCCCGTCAACCGGGGCACATGCCATGATGGGCTTTCGCCATATGGCAATTTCATTGTATTTTTCCGGGTAGGTTGCAACAAAGTCGACCAGCCATTGAGAAAGAACATTGAAAACCAATTTTAACGGTTGAAAATACCGCTGCCTATCTGTCTGCTGTGGTGTCATGTTGTCTGGTCCCTGTCTCGCCGTTTTCGAATGTAATGCTGAGTTTGAAGTCATCACTCGGTTTGACTTTTATGATTGATGGATACATTGTTTTTCTCCTTACTGAAGCGGTTACCCACCCATATTGAACCGGTATTGAAAAGTCAATGGGAAATGTTTTTACAGGAATCTGGTATATCGTGTCACATTCCTGTTGACAGAGACGATTAAAAAAGCATAACGTTCCTGACGTTCCATTGGTTTCATATGTATAAAATGAATCATCGAATAATTGCGCAGGCTTTTTTATGAAAGTTGATGACGAAATTATTACGGTTACAGAAGCTGCAAAGTGTTGCAAGGTTACCCGGGCAACCATATGGCGGTGGATCAAATCCGGGGTGCTTCATGCCGGTGTCACTGCCGGCGGCCACTATCGAATCCTTCGCAAAGATCTTCATGCCTTGATTGAATCAAAAGAGATGACAAGCTGCAGCCGGACCGGAAAAAACCCGCGTAAAGTTCTGATTGTTGATGATGATCCGTCCGTCCGGAAAGTGTTCATGATGGCATTCAGGAAAAGTGGATTTGAGGTGGATTCTGCAGCAGACGGTTTTGAAGCAGGCATTAAAACCATTCAGTTTCAACCGGAAATCGTGATTCTTGACCTTTATATGCCAAAACTGGACG
>JAABSK010000282.1 GCA_011390435.1 Desulfobacteraceae bacterium
GCATCCATCTCCGCGTTCCCTTTGTTTTCCGGGTTTGTGTCCAAATCCATGGTGGTGAGCGCAACTGTGAATGAAAATATGGTGCTGGTGTACCTGGTGTTGCAGTTTGCCTCTGCCGGCGTGTTTCACCATGCCGGAATCAAGGTGCCGTTTTTCACCTTTTTCGGCCATGATGCAGGCATCCGGGCCAAAGACCCCTCCTGGAACATGATGCTGGCCATGGGCATTGCCGCATTTGCCTGCATTTTCATCGGCGTGTTTCCCCAGCCCCTGTACAACCTGCTGCCCTTTACCGTGGACTACATCCCCTACACCGGGGCCCATGTGGTGGGCCAGCTGCAGCTGCTCATGTTCGGGGCCCTGGCCTTTGCCCTGCTGATCCTTTCCGGGTACTATCCCCCGGAAATAAAATCCATCAACCTGGATGTGGACTGGACCTACAGAAAGCTGGGAAAGGCAGCCTTTCGGCTGGCAGATACCGGACTGAACGCGGCAAACCGCAGGGCAGAAGCCATGCTGATGGCGGCGGTCAAAGGATTCAGCAGCTTTTTTTCCCGGATCATTGTACACACGGCCCTGTTTTTTTCCGTCAACCTGTGGCTGCTCCAGGGATACCGAGACAAGCATCTGGCCTTGAAAAAACAGCGGCTTTACAATGATGTGGTCCAGGGAACCCTTCCCATCGGACTTGGTGCGGCAGTGGCAATTTCATTTGTTGTTCTGTTGTATGTGTTAACGTAAAACAAGGCAGGAACCAGGATCTTTTCATGGTAAAAATACAGGATTTAAAACAGATTTTCTTTTTGGAATCCATGCCGGACCACCTGCTGGCCCTTATCGGCGAAGAGGCCCAGCTGTCCATTTTCAGCAGCAATACATGCCTGTTCAAGGCGGGGGAGGCAGTGGATACCTTTTACATGCTCATCATGGGCCAGGTGGCCCTGACTGTGGCCCTGAACCCGGATGTGGACGTGATCCTGGAAAATATCCAGTCAGGCCGCACCTTCGGGTCCTCCGCTTTGATTTCCGGGGGCCCGGCTGCCTACAGCGCCATCTGCCAGGAACCCTGCGAAACCATTACCCTGTCCGGGGCCCGGATGCAGAAAATTTTTGAAACCAATCCGGAACTGGGCTTTTACATGATGGCCGGCGTGGCCCGGCAATACAAAAAAACCATGGACAGCCGAACAAAAATGATCATGAAAACCCTGGAACAACATCCGGAAATGAAAGTATCCATCCATGATATTGAAAAACTTACCCCTGCCTATTAGGCACGGCATGCCGGGATCCGCATCCCCGAGGAATTGACATGGTATCCCTTGATTTATTGAAAAAAATACACTTTCTCCGGGATCTGCCCGACGATATTCTGGAAAAAATCAGCCCCCTGGCCCGGGTCGAAACCTATGATCCGGACACCATACTGGTGCGCCAGAACCAGGAGCAGCACCTGGTATATATGCTGGTGTCAGGCAGCATCTGTCTCAACACCAAATCTGATACCGGCACCATTCTGACCCTGGATGAAATCACCCCGGGCCGCAGTTTCGGGGTGTCCGCGCTGTTGGGAAATGCTGCTGCCACCTTTACTGCGGTGTGTACAGAACCCTGTGAGGTGATCACCTTGTACGGAGAGCAGATGCAGCAGCTGTTTGCATCCGACTACACGGCAGGATACGCTGTAATGGGCCGGGTGGCCCAGTTGTTTAAAGACCGCATGAACAAGCACACCCGGCAGTTTCTCCATTCGTTGTCCATCCACCCGGCCATAAACCCTTTGTGAAGATGACCGGTATTCGCCAGGAACTTCTTTCCTGTGCATTCTGAGAGTGGTTCAAATTTCGGGTTCCATGTGCCGGGCCGGATTATTGGATTGTTTCGAGTTCAACTCTGTTTCTGCCGTTTTTTTTGGCAAGGTACAGTAAATCGTCAACCCTTTTTAAAACATTGTCTGCGTCATCCGCTTCTGTAAAAGCGGCTGCCCCGAAACTTACGGTGATCTTCCGGTTCAGACCGAAGTCGGTTTTTTCCGTGGCGCTTCTGATTCTTTCAGCAGTGTTGCCGGCACCGGACCTGTCGGTGTGGGGCAGAAGAATGATAAATTCTTCGCCCCCCCAGCGGGCAAACACATCAATATCTCTTATCAAAGATTGAACAAGGCCGGTGAGTTGTTTTAAGACACTGTCCCCGGCAGCATGTCCAAAACTGTCGTTGATGGATTTAAAATGATCAATATCAAACATGACAATGGAAAAGGGAGACTGGTACCGGTTGAACTTTTGTATTTCAACACCCAGGACGGAAAGCAGTTTTCCTCTGTTGAAAATATTGAGCATGGGGTCTGTCTGGGAAAGGAAGAGCAGTTTTTCCTCCATTTCTTTTCGTTTCTGCATATCCCGGGCAATGGCAAAGATAAGCCCTGTTTCCATGTCCGGATAGGACTTCCATGACAGCCAGTGATATGAGCCGTCTTTTTTCAGGTACCTGTTTTCAAATGACATAACTTTCTGGCCTTTTTCCAGGTGCCTGGATGCGGCCAGGGTATTTTTTATATCATCCGGATGAACAAATTCCATATAGGGTCTTGATTTTAATTCTTTTTCTGTCCAGCCGAGGGTTTTTTCCCACATGGGGTTTATCTGTTTGAAATAACCGTCAAAAGTTGCAATACAGGTCATGTCCAGAGACACATCAAAAAATATGTCCCTTTCCTTTGCCAGCAGTTTCTCTTTGGTGATATCTCTGGCCACACCGATTATCTGACACACAACACCGTTTTCAAGAACAGGGGTTAGTTTGGTATGCCATATTTTTTTTCCGCCAGGCAGGTCAAGGGTTTCTTCATAGTCAATAGCAGTTTTCTTTCTGACGCAGGCCAGATAATTTTTGGAAAGGGCGCGGCCTGTTTCCGTACCAATCAGTTCTTCCGGTGTTTTTCCCTTTACCGCCTGTGAAAGAAATCCGGTAAGTTTCTCGTGGGCCCTGTTCAATCTGAGAAACCGGAAAATGGTTTCATTTTCAACTCCAATGAGAAAAATGGCATCCAGTGTGTTATTGAAAATCGTATCATACTCATTCAACAGGTTCTTTATTTTTTTTTCAGCTGCCTTTTTTTCTGAGATATCGGTACGCTGTTTAAAGGTTTCAAGTTGTTTCTCAAGCTCTCGGATTTTTTGGGTATATTGACGGCAATCATTGTCGACGTTTTCTTTTAAAGCAGTCATATCCATTCCAGGCAACACATAATACAAAAATTGTGAGATAATTTTAATATTATAAATTTATAAAAAACTACATTGTTGCTTATAATATATATCCCTCAAAAGTTTGTCAATTCTTGCCTCACCTGCCAACCTCTGTCCCCTGCTTATCTCTGCCACAAAGGCCCGTAGATCAGATTGGCCGGAACAAACTTGCTGTAAGCTTTAGGATATTCTTTTCCCAGCGCATAAAGGCTTGTATACTTCTTGGGTAATCCTTATCCCCCGGGCGGCCAGACGTCCCGCATCTCCGAGATCGAAGAGAAGGCTCTGCCTGCGGTTGCGCAGCCGCCCATAGACCGGCCGGCACTGCCTTGATCTCAAAAAAACCTGCGTATGAGCCAGAAGACAAAAGAAAGAAAACCGCTGAGCAGGAGCATGCTGGTGATGGGGAAAAAGAGCTGAAAGTTCCCCCGTTTGATGTGGATGTCACCCGGCAGGTTGCCGAACCAGCCCAAAAAATTGCCAAACAGCAGGATCAACCCGCCGGTGATGACAAGCAGGAGTCCAAGGATAAGTATGATTTTGCCTATATCGTGCATAATGATCTCCGCCTTTACCCCCTTAATTGCTGGGATGGTTTGTGTCATTCAAAATCAAAGCGTGATCTCATTAATGCATGATAAGCCTGCTCTGCGGCAAAACAGATCAAATCTTTTCCTGCTGACAGGGCATCATGATCCGGGCACG
>JAABSK010000028.1 GCA_011390435.1 Desulfobacteraceae bacterium
ATCAAATTTGTCATTGCCTCCCGCCAGGATTACGAATTTGCAGCGGATATGATTAAAACCCAGCTGACCGGCATCCTGCCCGGGAAAATTCATCTGTCTCCGGTGTGGGAGGCCATTGAACCGCGTACCATTGCAGAATGGATCATCGCAGATAACCTTCCGGCGCGCCTGTCTCTACAGCAGCATAAAATCATCTGGCCGCCGGGCCAGAGAGGAGTTTAACGTCTGACCATGAAAAAAGCAGTTGTTTTATCCAGTGGCGGTATTGATTCCACTACAGCAATGGCCCTTGCCAGATCCCAAGGCTTTACTGTCTACAGTCTGAGTTTCCGGTATGGCCAGCGCCACAGTGTTGAGCTGGAAGCTGCTAAAAACGTGGCCGCAGCCCTGGGAGCGGCAGCCCATAAAATCATTGATATTGACCTGCGCCAGTTTGGACACTCTGCCCTGACCGATGATATCCAGGTTCCTAAACACGATACCGTAGAAGCGATCAATACCGGGCAGATCCCCATCACTTATGTCCCGGCCCGGAACACCATCTTTCTCTCTTATGCCCTGGCATGGGCTGAGGTACTGGGCGCCGATGCCATTTATATCGGGGTCACTGCAGTGGATTATTCCGGCTACCCTGACTGCAGGCCTGAATTTATTGCAGCTTTTGAAAAAATGGCCAACCTGGCAACACGGATCGGGGTCACCGGCCAGACCCGCCTCACCATCCAGACCCCGCTGATCAACCTGTCAAAGGGACAGATTATCCAGACCGGAACCCGCCTGGGCGTCGATTATGCCCTGACCATCTCCTGCTATGACCCGGATGCCCTTGCACGGTCCTGTGGAAAATGTGACAGCTGCCTGCACCGGATCAAGGGATTTAAAGAAGCAGGCCTGCCAGACCCCACGGCATATTCCCCTTAAATCAGCAGGATGCACTGCAGCAATTTTTTCTTTTGCCGGGTCTTGACACCTGATGGAATCCGATTATTATCAGCAATAATGGCAGGGGAGTCCTTCCCCTGTAACCTTTTTCAGGAGCTATTGTGACCCAGCCGTGTAAACGGTGTGCCCTTGCCGGCACCTCGTGCTGCAAAAACCACCAGATCGTTCTGACCACCGGCGACTTTGAACGCATCGCCAGATTCACTGGAAACCAGGATTTTTCCGTGACAGGACCTTTAATTGTCGAAGAGATCCAGACAGACTATGACCCACAGTGGCTGCCGCTGATCATGGAATCCGGAAACCATGTAAAATTTCTCAGGCGAACCCCGGAGAAAACCTGCATCCTGCTGACAGAAAACGGATGCCAGCTTCCTTTTGACCATCGTCCGCTCATGTGCCGGCTGTACCCGTATACCTACACGGAAGATGATATCCTGGGGATTGATACTGCCTGCCCCATCTCAAAGGAAAACGAATGGACGAAAATCCTTGAGCAGCTGGAGATGCCTTCTCAGAAAGCCAGAGAATGGCGGGCCATGCTCTATTCTGAAATCAGGATGCCGCAGGCTTTAATTTAATTGATATAACCGGCCACAGCATCGGCAGAGGCTTCGCCGTCCAGGGCAGAGGAGACGATTCCACCGGCAAATCCTGCACCCTCTCCTGCGGGAAACAATCCCAAAATCTGCGGGTGCATCCGGGTCTTCAGGTCCCGGAGGATACGGACAGGGGAACTGGTGCGGCTTTCAACCGCAAGCACCAGTGCCTCGTGTGTGATGAACCCTTTCATTTTACGGTCAAACCGGGAAAACCCCTGTTTCAACGCCGCTGTAATGGCCGGTCCCATCAATCGGGCCAGGGGAAAAGAGACGGCTCCTGGAATATAAGAGGTCTTTGGCAGGGCAGTGGAAATCCGGTCGTTTAAGAAATCTGTCAGGCGCTGGGCCGGTGCTGCCAGGGTACGGCCGCCGGCATCAAAGGCTGCTTTTTCCATCTGCTGCTGAAACATCAGGCCTTTAAAATGCGCATGGTGCGCATACGCTTCAACACAGGCATCATCCACCGACGCAACAATACCGGCATTGGCAAACGGCAGATTGCGCTGTGAATTGGACATGCCGTTGAGTACCAGTTCTTCTGGAGCTGTTGCTGCCGGAACCAGCATTCCGCCGGGGCACATGCAAAAAGAATACACTCCGGTTTTTTCCACCTGACAGGCCAGAGAATATGTGGCTGCCGGCAAAAGGTCATTCTGCGCATGTTTTCCATACTGGATGGTGTTGATCAATTCCTGGGGGTGCTCGACCCGGACACCCATGGCAAATGGTTTAAACGCCAATGCAATGCCGCAGCGGTCCAGCATATGGTAAATATCCCTGGCAGAATGGCCTGTGGCCAGAACAACGGCATCTGCGGTGAATGATTCAGATGCCGTTGTCACGCCATTGATCCTGCCGTTCTTCAGGATCAGCCCCGCGACCCTGGCATTGAAATGAATCTGACCGTTGCACGCTAAAATGGTCTGGCGGATGGCTTCAATGATTTTGGGCAGCCGGTTGGACCCGATATGGGGGTGAGCATCCACAAGAATCTCTTTTGAAGCCCCGTGCTGAACCAGTACACTGAGCATTTTTTTGACATTTCCCCGCTTGGTCGACCGCGTGTACAGTTTCCCGTCGCTGTAAGTTCCGGCACCGCCTTCACCAAAGCAATAATTGGAATCCTGGTTACAGATCCCCTGCCGATTGAGTGTTTTCAAGTCAAAGCGCCGGTTGCGCACATCTTTTCCCCGTTCAAGGATGATGGGCTGAATGCCGTGTTCAATCAGGCGCAATGCTGCAAAAAGACCTGCTGGACCGCTGCCCGCAATAATCACTTTTTTTGCCGGAGAAACCGGATGGTAACAGACGGGTATCTGTAAATCCTCCAGAACATCTGCACCAGAGGATACCGCCACCTGAATCTGAAACAGGGGTTGTGATCCTCTGGCATCCAGCGATCGCCTGAGGACCCGGATATCACCAATGGCCTGTTCTGATATCTTCAAGGCTGCGGCTGCTGCCTGCTTGATGGCTTCAGTATCAGATGCAGCGTCAAACGGGATTCTCAGGGAAACTGTCTGAATCATATTCAAGACTTTTCAGCTGACTGGCTGTCAAGGTATCTGGCATAAAGCTCAACCGGGTGCCGGACTTCAATCTGCTGCCCCTGGCCGGCCAGCAGGTCAGTCAGCTGCATCATGCAGGCGGGACAGGATGTGGACACAATCGGGCAGCCGGTCTGAATAATATGATCTGCTTTCTGCCTGCCAATGGCCAGTGACACATCATAATTGGCCAGATTGAAACTGCCGCCCATACCGCAGCAGCTGTCGCTCTGAACCATTTCTCTGACAGCATATCCGGCTGATGCAATCACTTTCCGGGGTTCACGAAAAACCCCCAGGGATTTTTTAAGATGACAGGGATCATGATAGGTCACACACGGCGCGTCTTTGACAGGCTGATCCACAGCTGCGCCAGGATCAAGAACAGTGGCCATGAGCCATGAAATATCCACGGTTTTCCTGCAAACCGCCTTGAGACTGTCGGCAAGGGCCGGGTCTACCGGAAGAGCCAGAGATGGCCATAACCGGCTGATGGTGGCTGTGCAGGTGGCGCAGGCAGTGACAATATAATCCACCGGAACCTGGGAAAACAGTTCCACATTGCGGTACACCAGGGACTCAAAGGTTTTCATATCGCCGGCAGCTGCTGCTGGAATCCCGCAACAGCCTTGATCCTGAGGGATCACGATCCGTGTTTTAAAATGTTTGAGAATGGTCACCACATTGTGGGCAATCCCGGGAAAGGCCTTGTCAATGAGACAGCCCACAAAAAAACCAATGGTCAGCCCTTTTTCGTCGACACGGCAGTCCACCGATTCCATCCCGGAATGAAACGGTTTGGCGGTTAACAAAACGAGATTCCGGTGCCGCAGCAGCGGGGAAGCGATTCTGGCACAGGAGGTTGCCTGTACATTGTCCTGTTTTTTAAAAAACAGCCGCTGAAACGGCTCGACCATGGCGGTGAACCGGTTAAAGGTCTCAGGATGGGCAAGAATTTTTTCAAGCAGCAGTTTTTTGGCAAACGGTAATCTCAGATACCGGGCAATGATATGCCTGGCCCTGAGAAATATTTGAAGGATATCAACATTACTGGGGCAGGAATGGGCGCATGATCCGCACAAAAGGCACCGGGAAAGCCGCTGATTCACCCCCTGGGCATCAACAAACATCTCCTGGATCAATCCGTCGATCAAGGCGATCTTTCCCCTGGCCACATCCGCTTCCTTCCGGGTCTGTTTGAACAGCGGACACACTGCCTGGCACATCCCGCACCGGGTGCAGGCATCCAGTTGCGTTTCCAGTGCCCGTATGTCACGGGCAAGCCGCTGCATCTTACCCATATGAATACTCAGTGGTCTGCCGGACTTCCTGCTTGATCTCGCGTTCATGGATGCCGATCAGATACAGCAATCCGTCCAGCCCAACGCTTGAAATGGCATTGGATGCTTTCTGCCGCACCACCGGCTTGGCATTGAAGGCAACCCCCAGACCGGCGATACTGATCATGGGAAGATCATTTGCCCCGTCACCCACGGCAATGGTCTGCTCAAGGGAAATATTTTCTCTCTGGGCAATCTGGCGCAGCAGGACAGCTTTTTTCTCACCATCCACAATTTCTCCTGTGACATTGCCGGTAACGATACCATCCTGAATATCCAGCTGATTGGCATACACATAATCAAAATCCAGCCGGTCTTTGAGATATTCCCCCACAAACGTGAAGCCCCCGGACAAAATCCCCAGTTTATACCCCAGCCCTTTCAGGGTTTTGGCCACCAGATCCGCCCCGTCTGTCAGGGGCAGTTCCCGGGATATTTTTGTCAGCTGCTCCTGACGAATCCCTTTTAACAGCGCCACCCGTCTTCGGAAACTTTCCTTGAAATCCATTTCCCCCCGCATGGCAGATTCAGTAATTCTGGCAACCTCTTCTCCCACACCAGCCAGCTTGGCCAGTTCATCAATCACTTCAGCCTGGATCAGGGTTGAATCCATGTCAAACACCACCAGCTTCCGGTTTTTGCGGTAGATGTTGTCCACGTGAAATGAAATATCAATACCGGCTCTCTGGGAAATTTCCATAAACCGTTTTCGCATGCCTGCCAAATCCAGGGGTTTTCCACTGACCGACATCTGAACGCAGGCGCGGGGGTTGGGCTGGGGATTTTTGATTGAAATCCGGCCGGTAAGACGGGTGATGTTATCGATATTCAGATGATTTTCCGCAATAATGGAAGCCACAGCAGAAATCTGCTGGGCGCTGACAGTTCTGCCCAGCAGCGTGATGATCCGCCGTTCTTTTCCCTGGGCATGAACCCATGTTTCATAATTGCCTGCATCCACCGGCTTGATGTCTACACGAAGTTCCATATTGTGGCCTTCAAACAGCATATCCTTGTATATGGCTGAAAAATCTTTTGAATCCGGAATTTCCGCCAGGATTCCCAGGGAAATATGCTCATGGATCACTGCCTGACCGATATCCAGGATATTCACGTTATATTCTGCCAGGATGCCGGTGAATTTGGCATCCAGTCCTTTCCGGTCCCGTCCGGTGATGTTGATCAATACCACGTCACTCATCATACACACCCTTCAATTTCTTTTAACATGTTACGCCCTTATATCTTTGCGACCAGACGGTTGCAAGTATTTTAAAATCAAAACACTGGAAACCAGATAAAATGTGCCGAACAAAAAAAACACCAGGGTATAATTTCCATGGGTGATATCCAGAATCAGGCCGGACAGCCATGGGCCCAAAAGCCCTGCAACAAACCCGTAAGCAGTAAACACAAGCCCGAAGACTCTGCCGAAGTTTTCCAGCCCGAACACATCTGTCACCAGCGGAGCGGAAACCGTGAACAGTGCACCAAACGACAGGCCGATAAAGCAGGCCAGAAAAGTAAGCCAGAACAGGCTGGTAAACCAGGGCAGAAGAAAATAAGCACCGGCCGCCATCAGAAAAATAACCTGAAGCACCCTGGGCCGGGGAAAAAGATCAGCCATACGGCCACTGATCATCCGGCCAAGGCCGTTGAGCATGTTAAAACCGGTCAACAGACACACCGAGCGGGTGATATCGTATCCCAGGTGTTCTCCAAAAGAAGCTGCCAGTACAATAAAAGAGACTCCGGCAGCTCCAGCCAGTGCCCAGATCCACCACAAAACCCAGAAGGCCCTTATGGATAAGATGGTTTTCACCGGCAAAGGGGCCGCAGGAATGTCTCCCGGATGCCAGGCATCCTTTGTCTGGCGGATCAGCAGGGCACCACAGGTTCCCAGTACCAGTGCAGGCACGCCGCCGGCAAACGCGCTGGCAGCATATCCAAATGAGACATACACCCAGGTGAAAACCGGAGACATGACAGCAGCAGCCCCGCCAAAGGTCAGATTCAATATGCCGGTAGCCAGACCTTTATGTTCCGGAAACAGCTGTTGAAAGAATTTCAGGCAGGGCATATACACAAACCCGCAAAAAAAACCTTCAGAAAAGGCCCAGGCGTATACATGGCCAATATTCCGGGCATCGGCCACCGCCAGCATGGACACAGCACAGGCTGTGCTGCCGAAAAACACCAGAAACCGGGTGGGATACCGCTCGTGAAGGCGACCTGACAGATACATTGAGCACCCCGTCCCAGCCAGGATAAAAAACATGACCCGCCCGACACTGGCCTTGTTCACCCCAAAAACTGCCTGCCACTCCGATGCCATGACACCGGGAAAACCAAAGACAAAAGCGCCAGGAAAAAAAATACACAGACAGCCCAGGATCAAGAGGATGCGTTTGTCGTCAAGGACCGGCATAGGCGCTCTAATTTTTCTGGCGTGTTAAAGGATGGGTCTTCCACAACCTTTTGGAAAATCTGTTTTTTAATCTTTCCCACTCTGGGACCTGGCTCAATTTTCAGAATCCGGGAGATATCCGTTCCGGTAATGTTCAGATCCCGCATCTGAAATCCTCTGGGGCCGTTGATCTCCGTCACTATTTTTTCCAGGCGGGCACGAATTTCAGCAAGGGTATATCGGGGTTTGGCCAGGTTGCCCTTCCGGTCGGCAATCCGCATGCGCAGAAAATCCCTGTAGTCCAGGTGATTGTCTTCCAGCATGACCAGGAGCCTGCGAACGGCTTTTGGAGTGGATTCAGGAGTTAACGGACGCATGTGGGACAGGATCAAGGCTTTGACATGGCTGATTTCCTTTACTGAAAACCGCAGGCGCTCGAGATCCTGAACAGCTTGATGCCAGTATGTTTCATGATTGGGAAATGTCAGGCGGCTGTTTTTGATCGTTGCTGCATCAAATTTTCCCGTGTCGTGTAGAAACCCTGCCAGTCGAAGCAGCGGCCGGGAAGACGGCAATGCATCTCCCACCAGCATGCAGTGCTTAAACACTGTTTCACCGTGGTGCGGGCCACCGTCCAGATGGTGGCACCGGTCCAGGCTGGGGAGCACAGACGCCAGAAGGCCGGTTTTTTGAAGGGCTGAAAAAAACACAGACGGTTTTTTGACAGCCATGGCCTTGAGCAGTTCCAGGCGGATGCGCTCTTTTGATGCCCCTGTCGCCAGAAGGCCGGAAAATTCAACTAGGGCCTCAGCAGTCTCCGGCGCGAACTGCCCGTTGATCAGGGCCAGAAACCTGCAGGCCCGGATCATCCGGACAGGATCTTCCATGATGCGATGTTCAGGGTTCAGGGTAAAGCGGATCATACCGTTTTCAAGGTCTGTTCTGCCGTCAAACGGATCTATCAGTGTGCCGGTTCCCGGATCAAATGCCATGGCATTAATGGTAAAGTCCCGGCAGGCCAGATCCGAGGCTGGAAAATTCAGGGCCGGGTCCTGAGCAGGCCGTTGGGTTGCAACCTCAACCGCGTTGATCAGGCAGACGGGAAAGGACCTGCCGACACGCTTGACCTGCTGATCGGAAAAAATCTGATAGAGGTCTTCAACGCTGGCATCCGTTAGCAGATCCACATCTTCAAACCGCTTTCTGAGCAGGGCATCCCGCACCGCACCCCCCACGACATACCCCTTGAACCGATGATGGTGCAGACGCTGCAGCAGGTGATGAACCGCAGGCGGAATCTCCAGATGCATCAGCTTGTCCATCTTGGTACCAGGTCATGGGTCACGCCAAGGTGATCCAGTATTCTGGCCACCACTGTATCCACCAGATCGTCAATGGTTTTCGGGAAGGTGTAAAACGCGGGACAAGGCGGGAGAATCACAGCCCCTGCTCTGTGCGCCCGGGCCATGTTCTCAAGGTGAATCAGATTGAAAGGGGTCTCTCTGGGCACCAGAATCAGAGGGCGCCGCTCTTTCAAGCAGACATCTCCTGCCCGGGTAATCAGGTTGTCTGCCATTCCCGACGCGATGGCGGAAAGGGTTCTCATGGAACAGGGTGCCACAACCATGCCCCCATGGACAAAAGATCCAGATGCCGGACCTGCGGCAATGTCACGTTCAAAGAACAGATCCATCTGTGCCGTCTGTGTTCTGTCCATGCCAAAAAGGCCTGAAAAAAACGCTTTAAAATCCGTTTTGGGGTCATATTTCATCTCGTGCGCCAGCACATGGATCCCAGCATTGGAAAGGATCACAGCCACACGGATGTTTGCCGCCAGAAGCGCACGGACCAGTCGCAAACCGTAAATGACACCGGACGCACCGCTGATGGCGACAATACAGGTATTTGATCTCATTTAAAAACTCCCTGAGCCAGTACACCGGCAAGCAGCAGTACGGAAATGACAGAATTGATATGAAAAAAAGCCATATGGATATGGGTCAGGTCATGGGGGTGAACCAGCTTGTGCTCCACCACCAGTAAAACGGCAATCAGGAAAAGAAACCCCCAAAATACCGGATGCATGCCAGACACCAGGTACATGCCCACCAGAAAAATCAGAAACGCAGCATGCAGAACGGATGATACTGCCATGGCTTTTTCAGGGCCGATGGCGGCAGGCAGGGAAAACAGGCCTTCTGATCGGTCAAACTCAATGTCCTGGCAGGCGTAGAGGATATCAAACCCGGCAATGTAACTCATGAGGGCCAGGGCCAGCAACACAACGCTCCAGGAAATATCTCCGGTGATGGCCACCCACGCACCGATGGGGGACAGGGAGATGGCCATGCCCAGGTAAAGATGACAATAGCGTGTGAACCGTTTGGTATACGAATAAAACAGGAGCATTCCCAGCACTGGAAACGACAGGATAAAGCACAGATAAGACAGCATGGCCGCACTGAAAACAAACACCAGAGATGATCCAGCCACAAAGATGGCAGACTGTTGGATGCTCAGCTGGCCTGAAGGAATTTCCCGCGCAGCGGTCCGGATGTTTCTGGCATCCAGTTTCGCATCCACGATGCGGTTAAATCCCATGGCAGCAGATCTGGCACCGACCATGGCCACCAGAATCCAGAAGATATCCCATGCCCGGACCGGATGGGTTTCCCAGGCCATGAGCATTGCAGACAAAGCAAAGGGAAGGGCAAAAATGGTGTGGGAAAACTTGATCATCTTCGCGTACACCTGTAATCGGTTTCTTAAAATCTGAATCATTGGCAGTATGGTGTGCATCCTTTCACAATTTTAATATTTTCCGTAGATCCGGGTATGGCATTCCGGACATTCTCCACAATCCAGAAAAGCGGTTTTCACCCGGTATCCACTGCGGGAGACCAGCCGTTTTCCACAGGAAGGACAAAAGGTATCTTCCTGCTGCAGCTCCGGGGCATTGCCGATATAAACATGCTGCAGCCCGGCGTTTCTGCCGGCTTCAAATGCTTTTTCCAGCGAAACCAGAGGGGTCGGCGGTCGGTCGGTCATCAGATGACAGGGGTGGAACCGTGAAATATGCCAGGGAATATGACATCCCAGTTCATCTGCAATATATCGGGCCATGGCTGCTACCTGTTCCGGATGATCGTTCAGGCCCGGAATCAGCAGGGTGGTGATCTCCAAATGAATGCCCAGCTGTGTCATTTTCCTGAGTGTGTCTTTCACCGGCTGAATCCGCGCATTGCAGATTTTCCGGTAAAACTGGTCATCAAACGCCTTTAAATCCACATTTGCCCCGTCCAGAACCGGTGCTGCCATCTCCAGGGCCTGCGGGCTCATGTAGCCGTTGGTAACAAAAACATTCAGCAGACCGTTTGTTTTTGCCAGACGTGCGGTTTCAAGCGCAAGCTCAAAAAAAACCGCAGGTTCGGTATAGGTATAGGAAATACTCTGGCATCCGCTTTCCAGCGCATTTTGAACAATGGTTTCAGGCAACACAACGCGGCCCGGTATCTGCCCGGCGCTGTCAGAAGAAGCCTGGGCAATATCAGCATTCTGACAGAACCGGCATTTAAAATTACACCCCACCGACGCAATGGAATAGGAGAATGATCCGGGTTTCAGGTGATACAGGGGTTTTTTTTCAATGGGATCGACACTGGCGGCAATCACCCGGGGGTACACCAGGGAAACCAGCGTTCCGCCACTGTTTTTCCGGACCGCGCAAAGGCCTTTTTTCCCATCCCTGATCACACAGAAATGGCTGCAGATGCCGCAACGGACCGAGCCATCTGCCAATTTGTCATAAATCAAGGTGTCCATTGATATCTGCCTTATGGGAGGTCAGGCTCACTGCCGCATGCGGGTGGCCATTTCCGGTGTCGGCCGGTAACGTTTGGCCTCTTTTACCCGCAAAACCAGGGGTTTGGTGCGGAATTTGGGAACCGGTTTGATCTTCATGCAGATCATGGTGCCGAAACATGAGCGCTGAACCAGTTTCAGGTTTTCAAAATAACCGGTCACCCGGTTGCAGGCGACAGGGCATTGGACCGTGGTGCGCCACTTGACCGGCACCTTGCCCAGAATAGCGGTTAAAATCTGTTTCAGTTCCCAGATGGTAAAAAAATGCGCATGCATGTAAATACCGGGAGAAACAAAGCTTTTCAGGCGCCGGGCCATATTCAGCGGCGCATATCGATTAAGCACACACAAAATCACGGTGTCTTTTGCCACACGGCAGGCCTCTTCAATCGCTTTTGCAGGGCGGTCCATAAATTCCAGGCTGGTAAAAAAAACAGCACTGTCAAAGCTATTGTCCTCAAAGGGCAGATCTTCTGCAGCCCCACGGTGGAGGTCCACTTTGCAGCCCAGCCTTCCTGCCGCTATATCCAGCATATAAGGAGACGGATCAATGCCGGTCAGCTGCAGCCCCTGGTCCAGAAGCGGTTCAAGACTGATACCGGTTCCGCAGCCGATATCCAGAATCCGCTGGCCTTTTTGCGGGGCCAGCAGATCCAGCATGAGTCTGATTTCAAGATCCAGGCAATACCGGTTCTTTGCCTGGTCAAGCCAGGCATCGTATGATCCTGCATCCTGAAAATCAAACACATATCCCATGATTAATCAATAATCTCTTTCACCTTTTGCATCATCTGGTTCACCGCCACCACTGCCGGAGAATCATCATCCAGCTCCAGAAGGGACCTGCGCTCCATATCAAATTCCAGCAGATTTTTATCTTCCGGTATGGTGCACAGAATCGGCAGGCCAATGGCTGCTGCTTCATCCAGGAATACCTTGCTCAATGTTTCCGGTGCCCGGTTCACAATCAATCCCTTATTGCGGACATCCAGCTTGAGATCGCCGAGCATGTCATTGATCCTGCCCACGGCTCTCAGCCCCCTTAAGGCATAGTCCGTGACCAGCAGAAGCATATCCACTTTGCCGCTGGTTCGCCGGCTGAGGTGCTCCATTCCGGCTTCATTGTCCACCAGAAGATATTGATAATTTTTTTCCAGCTCATCTGCAAACCGGTTCAGAATGTTGTTCACCATACAGTAACATCCCTGTCCTTCCTGCCGGCCCATCACCAGAAGATCAAAGGTTTTCTGCTCAATAAGCACCTGGTTCATCAGCATTTCAAGGTATATTATTTTATCCATTCCAGACGGAACCGCCTGGGGATCTTTCATAAAATCTTCGCGGATATCTCCTACTGTTTTTTCGATATTCAGGCCAAGGGTTTCTCCCAGATTGCTGTTGGGATCTGCATCAATCGCCAGAAGCGGATCTGACTGATGTTTTGAAAAATACCGTGTCACCAGCGCTGAAACAGTTGTTTTACCAACGCCGCCCTTGCCTGCCATTGCAATTGTTCTGCTCATATACTCTCCGTATCTATTTGGTAAATTGTCATATCAGATTAACATAACGCAATCTTGAAAAAATGCAATTAAAGATGATGCAAACGCCTATGATTTAATTTTTTTAAACCAGTCTTTTTCACCATAGAGCGCTGTCAGGCAGTCCGGACAAATACCATGGGTAAACGTTGCCTGCGAATGTTTTTCAATATAGGTATCCACCTGCTGCCAGAACCCCTGGTCATCTCTTATTTTTTTGCATTTGGAACAGATGGGCAAAAGTCCCCGGAGAATTTTGATCTCAATGTGGGTCCGGATCCTGGCCAGCAGTTCCGGCGCGTTAAAGGGTTTGGTCACATAATCGCTTCCTCCTGCATCAAACCCCTGGACAACGGCATTGGAATCACTTTTGGCCGTCAGAAAAATCACCGGGATATGGCTGAGGCGATGGTCTTTTTTCAACGTTATACACACCTCATAGCCGTCCATTTCCGGCATCATAATGTCCAGCAGAATCAGATCCGGTTCCTGTTTTTCAACAAAGTTCAATGCCTGGGCACCGCTTTGCGCCATACCGACGTCATAGTGGTTGTCTGCCAGAAGTTTTCCCAGAAATTGAAGGTTCTGGGGTTTATCATCCACTGCCAGGATTAAGGGTTTTGATTTTTGCATTGATTGGCTCCAGTTCAGGGTTGGGTGATATCGGGCTGAAGAAGATCTGACAGGGTTTCGATAATTTGGGGAAACTGCCCCAGCGTTACGGGCAGATGCTCCATATCAAATATTTCAGCCTGTTTTTCCAGTTTTTCAGCATAGGATGCCAGCGGCCCGTACTCTGCCACACCGGCCGTCTGTTTTAAATCTCCTGCAAATTGCCTGATCTTGTCAATCACAATGGCATCTGTCAGGTCTTTCCAGATTCCCTGCTCCAGACAGACCAGCTGCTGGTGGAGCATGGCAAGTTTTTCAATCACAGCTGGTGACAGCTGGATGCGGGTATTCTCCACATCCAGGACCTGCGGCCCGCCATCTTTCACAAAAACATCAGACGCTTCGTTCTGCCCGGCCTCATGATCCGCCAGGGGAGAAAGCAACTGCTGAACATTCTTAAAACTGATGGTAAAGCAGCTGCCTTTTCCCGGAGAGGATTCCAGGTGAATTTCTCCGTTCATGATCTCCACCAGCCGTTTTGAGATGGCCAGGCCCAGGCCGGTTCCTCCGTATTTATTGTAGCGCTGCCCTTCCTGCTGGGAAAATACACTGAATATTTCCTGCTGCTGATCCTGTGCAATTCCGATCCCGGTGTCCTGAATGCGGATCACCAGATCATGACAACTGTCATCTTCTGGCTGGGAAACATAATCTGCATGAACACGGATAAAACCGTTTTCAGTAAATTTAATGGCATTGCCCACCATGTTCATCAGCACCTGGCGCAAACGGATTTCATCCAGAACAATGGTTTTCGGCAGCGCCGGGGACAGCAGCAGATCAAAGGTCAGACCGGACTGTTTCACTGTGTTGGCAAACATCTGATGAATTTCCACAAGCAGCGGTGCAATCTCAAATGGATGAAATTCCACCTGGAATTTTCCCGCCTCGATCTTGGACAGGTCCAGAAGGTCATTGAGCAGGGTCAAAAGCGTTTTTCCGCTGGACAGAATCGAATGGATGTATGCTTTATGGATCTCATCATTGATCTCTTTTTCAAGGGTCTGGGAAAAACCCAGAATCAGGTTCAGCGGCGTCCGGATTTCATGGCTCATATTGGCAAGAAACTGCCCTTTGGCATGGCTTGCCGATTCTGCCTGCTCTTTTGCCTGAAAAAGCTCTTCTGTTCTCCGGGCAACCTTTACCTCAAGCAGATTTCGATTCTTGATCAACTCCTTTTCAACGGTTTTCTGGCGTTCCAGAAGCTCTGCCCGCATCCGGTCAATCTGCCGCAGCTGTTCGGTTATTTTTTTCTCCTTGCTGAGCCGCAGTCTGAGACTTTTGGATTTCAACCAGAAAAAGAACAGCATTGTGCCTGCAAAGGCTATGGCATACAGCGTTATGGCCCACCAGGTTTTCCAGGGGTTTGCCGCAACAACAATCTGTATGGCCGTTCCCTTTTCATTCCACACCCCGTCATTATTGGACCCAAACAGTCTGAGCACATATTTTCCACCAGGAAGATTGGTATATTTCCCATATCGCCGCCGGCCAGTATGGTTCACTTTTTCATCAAACCCTTCCAGCAGGTAGGCATATTGGTTTTTCGCCGGCTGGGAATAGTTCAGCGCTGCAAATTCAAACTCAAAGGAATTGCGGTCTTTATCCAGATGGAGTGTTTCCAGGGTCTCGGGCAGGCGATGCTCACTCAGGTTTTTGTTTTCATAAAAAACAGCTGTCAATGCAACCGGCGGGATATCGGGATTCAGCTGGATGGCTTCAGGATAAAAGGCATTCACGCCGTTCAAACCGGCAAACCACATCTGACCATCTCTGGTTTTGATGGCGCTGCCGCCGTAAAGGCTGAAATTATTGCCCTGAAGTCCGTCATACCGGTCAAAAACCTGAACCACCTTTTCCGTTTGAAGATCAAATTTGATCAATCCCATGTCAGACCCCAGCCAGAGATTCTTTTGCCGGTCTTCCAGAATGGATTTGACAACCACTGTGGGAAATCCATGGGCTTTGCCATAGCGTTTGAATTTTCCGGTTTCTGGATTGAATCGGTTCAACCCCCCATCCAGGGTGGAGACCCAGAAATTGCCTGCCGTATCGATATAGCAGTCAATTACTGTATTTCCGCTGATACTGGAAAGATTATCTGCCTGGTGCTGAAAATGGTGGAACTGCTGCGTATCCCGGTCAAAGCGATCCAGGCCGCCGCCCAGTGTGGGAACCCACAGATTGCCGGAAAGATCCTGAAACAGGTTGACCACCGTATTCAGCGAAAGGCTGTGGGGGTCTCTGGGGTGATTGATATATTGTTTGAACCGGCCGGTATCTTTTTCAAACCGGAACAGGCCATGGGCTTCGGTTCCAAACCAGAGCACCCCTGGATCACGGGCATCTTCGATCATTCCCCTGGCTGCCACGTCTGCGTATGGATTTTTAAATTTATTTTTAAACATGCCGGTTTCCGGATCAAAAATACCATGGGTACCATCATTCATGGAAACCCATAGATTTTGATCACTGTCTTCCAGTACACTGAACACATAGTTGTCGGAAATGCCGTCCGGCTGATGGTCACTTTCCTGATACCATCTAAAGGTTCTGCGAGTCCTGTCATACCGGTTCAGCCCCCCCAGATGGGTGGCAAGCCAGATATATCCCTGGCTGTCCTCCATGATCGAAGGGACCACGTTGGCACTCAGGGAATCTGAATTGCCAGGCTGATGCCGGAACAGCTCAAACGCTTTCATATTTTTATCATACATATCAATGGGGCCGGTGTTTTCTACCACCCATATCATTCCGGACCGATCTTCATAGCATCCGGTGATGATATTTCCACTGATTGAATCCGGGTTATCCGGATCATGGCGGTAGCGCGTAAATTTTTCTGTGATGGGATCAAAGGTTTCCAGCCCGATGGAGACCCCGTAGGATCTGCCCAGCCACAGCAGCCCGGTGCTGTCGACTGCGATGGAAAACACTTCATTGTGGGAAATACTGCTGGAATTTTGGGAATCATGAGTATAGCGTTTGAAGGTTTTTGCCGTGATATCCAGACGATTCAGACCGCCGTGGCTGGTCCCGATCCACAGGGAATTGTCTCCTGCCCTTTCAATGGCATAAACCTTTCCCTTTCCAATGCTCTGTGGATTTTCAGGGTCATGAACATAGCGGGTAAATGTCTGGGTTTTCTTGTTAAAAGCGTCCAGGCCTGCACTGGTTCCAATCCAGATCAGATCATCTTTTCCAGCCAGCACCGTCCATATTGAATCATATCCGATTCGGTCCCGGTTGCCGGATGTGTGCAAAAACCGCTCAAATGTCTGTTGATGTTTATCAAACCGGTTCAGCCCGGAAGCCGTCCCCACCCAGATGCTGCCGTCAGAATCCTGAGTAATGGTCTTGGGCGCCCAGTTAAACTGATTGCAGCTCAGGCTGGAAGGGTTGTCCGGGTCATGGCGATATTGGACAAACGCATTGCTTTTCTTGTCAAATACATTCAGCCCTCCCCCCATTGTGGAGACCCATAAAAGCCCTTCATCATCTTCAAAAATTCCTGGAATATAATTGGAGGAGAGTCCGGTTTCACCGGAGTGATACACCGTCATTTCATATCCGTCATAGCGAATAATCCCCCGGGTACCGGTGATCCACAAAAAACCATCCCGGTCCTGAATCATGCTGCTGTTATAGGCATTGGTATTCAGGGCCTGGTGAAACCGCAGATTCCGGGAGTCAGCTGTAGCACAAAAAGCGAAACTTCCTGCAACCAGCAGCAGCAACAGTATTTTGAATATTTTCAATGGATTTGCGTTGAACCTTGTAAAAATCGCATTGCGAAATTTATTTTTTTGCGATGCGAAATTAACAGCGATCTGCAGCAATCATGGGGGTGATTTCGCCGTCAGCATACAGACTGGTGCTGTCAAATATATTAAACTGGTAACAATCTTCCTGCTGTTTCCATCCAGCATAGACGGCATTGATCCCTTTGTCAATCTCCTGGTGATAACGGATTTTAATATTTTTAATCGGCGCTGCTGCCGTTGTAAGGGTCTGGTAATAAAGGGTTTCCAGAAATCCAAAATAAACGGTATTGTTCACGTGGCCGTTGATATCAAAATCTGAATGGCGCAGGGTGATTTCCACCTGTGCGTCAGGAGAGATTTTCCCACAGGGCTTCCAGTCATCGATCTCTGTGTCAAGTCCTCTTTGTGCATCAATGCCGTAGCCTGCCATGATATCTGCTGGAATCTTTGAAATGCGGTTTTTGTTCACATCATAAAAGATCCATACGCTGGTTCCCCTGGCAATGACCCCCTGGTCCGAGGACATCAGGTATTCCCTGAACCCTTTAAAACGCTTAAATCCTCTTGACCAGGTGGTCATCTGAATCTTCTCATACACCAGGGGATACCGATAAAACTCAACTTCCAGTCGATGTAAAAACCAGACCACTCCTCTTTGAAACAACACTTCAGGGCCGGCACCCGCAACCGTTGAATGGTGTGTTGAAATTTCCTGAAAAAAGCGCATTGCAGACTGTGCCTGCAATCTGAACTGATGGTCAATATCAAATAAACCAATGGTATAGGGGTGATCCACTTTCATATCGGGGTACTTTCACATCAAAGGGGAAAAAACGGCTCAGCAGCTGCACCCGGCGTCAGAATCACATCCACATCCGGAATTGCAGTCACATCCGGAATGACCGGCATGGGAATCTGGTTCAAGTCCGGTTTCAACAATGGTGATATCAAACTCAAGGGTTTTGCCGGCCAGAAAATGGTTGATATCCATCCGCACGACATCCGCATCAATTTTGGACACAACCGCCGGGACAGGATGACCTTGAGGGTTGTGAAGTTCAAGCTGCATTCCGATACTCAACGGCAGATCATCAGGAATATGCTCTTTGGGGATATCCACAAAAAGATCTTCGTTGCGGTGACCGTATCCTTCTTCCGGTTCGATGACCACACTCTTTTTTTCGCCTGGTTTCATCCCGATCACTGCAGTATCAAATCCCTTGATCAGCATACCGGCTCCCACGGTAAATTTTAACGGGGCATTGCCTTCAGATGAATCAAACACTTTTCCATTCTGAAATTTACCAGTATAGTCTACTGAAATGGTGTCTCCGGACTGTATTGCATTTGTCATTTTCATGTCCTTTCAGGGTAATTTTTCCCTGTTTTGACCGCAGGCGGCCTTGAAAAATAAGGTGCCATTATAAAATTCAACTTGCTTCTTGTCCACCGAATTCTTATTTTGTTTCCTGGGATTACCCGAGCACAAACAGACACCCCCCACAAAAAAGGAGGCTTTATGGAATTGTTAAAAATCATTATCTCGATTATCATCCCCCCTGTCGGTGTTTTTTTACAGGTCGGGATCGGCAAGCATTTCTGGCTGAATATTCTGCTGACACTCCTGGGATATCTTCCAGGCCTGATCCATGCCATCTGGGTCATTGCCAAAAACAAATAAATCGATTAACTGCTGAAGGTCACCCGGTTCCGGCCATCTGCCTTTGACTGGTAGAGGGCAGTATCTGCCCGTGAAATCAGATAGTTGGGATCCTGGCCTTCAGCAGGAATGCACCCGGCCACGCCAAGGCTCAGGGTGGTCTGGACAACCTGACCGTCATACTCAAGCTGGTAGCGCTCCAGCTTGCTGCGGATCTTATCAGCGAGTTCAACGGCATTTTCACCGGATTCATCCGGCATCAGTACGATAAATTCTTCGCCTCCATACCGGGCAACAATATCTGTTTTGCGCTTGAACACGTTTTTGAGCATCCGGGCTGAGGCTTTCAAATATTCATCCCCTGCCAGATGACCATGCTGGTCATTTGTCTTTTTGAAATAGTCAAGATCGGCAAGCACAATGGAAAGAGGCACTTTTTTCCTCAACGAACGGTTCCATTCAAACATCAGCACCTCATCAAAATACCTCCGGTTGTACAAACCCGTCAACCCGTCAACCCGGCTGATCTTTTCCAGATCTTTTGACTTTTCTTCCAGCAGATATTCATTTTCCAGGGCAGTCCAGTACTCCTGATTGCCACGGTATGCCATGAAGCACAAGTACAAAAACATCAGAACCAGTGCGATCAGCAGAGGCGTATTGATTCCGTTGATGCCCATCATGATGATCGCCGGCATCAGCATGCAAAACGAAAACACAAATGCCAGGCGAAAATCCGGCAGGAACGCGACAGCCGCCCCTGCAGCCAGCCCTACCGTGCAGATGACCATCAGCAGGTTGGCATTGAATTCTCCGTCCTGAAGCATGAACTTGGCAAATCCAACCCCCCAGATCAACGCGGTCAGCGCAACACTCAAAAAAAACAGCTGGTTGTTGAGTCTGACAAAACGGGGAGCCAGCCACCTGGAAACCTGCCAGTGGATCAGGCGGAACAGGCAGATTCCCATTACCAGCATGATGAGCTGATTGGAAAAATCAGGATGACGATGATAATAATCACCAGGAATCAAAACCAGAAGCAGTACAACAGGATAAAAAACAATCCCGAAAAATGATCGCTGTTTAAGATCTTCCATGACCCGTGAAGACAATCGGTGTTTTTTAAAACCCACTCCCCCCCCCTGATATTTCAGCAGCTTCGCCATCCATCATTTCTTTCACAGCATCATAGCAGAAAAAAACAAAAGAGGGTAACAGATTTATGTAACGATGTTTTCATCAATATCAGGATTTTTTCTTTCAAATTGGAAAGCAATAAAATGCATTTTGTTTTCCTTGACTAACAAAATTCATGGCTTATCTTATATCCAGGTTCAAACACGGTAAGTACCGTTAAATGAAAAACAGCTTTCAAAGGAGTTTGAAATGAAACATATACCATCAAGAGATATCACAGGCAGATGTGAAGGTGAGTGCAGGGATCTGGTCAGAGAAAACGAGAAGATCCGTCAAAGAGAAATCGACACCCATGAGTACAGCGGCGGCGCCACCATCAGTGTCCCCTGGGCAAAAAACAGAAATGAACAGCCCGGGTTTTTCGGCGGCCATGTTTAACCGGTAACGTCAATTGAACTGCACCCCCTGGATCCACTGCCCATACACAACCGGCAGACAGATTCAGGGGGGTTTTTAAATGGTCAGTGTCTCACCAGGCATGGGAATGGTCACATCATATCCCATTTCCCTCAGACGGGATCCAAACGCCTGACTCTGATCTTTTTCACCATGAACAATGGCAAACTTCTGAATC
>JAABSK010000283.1 GCA_011390435.1 Desulfobacteraceae bacterium
AAAAAGATTGGTATCAGAGAAATCTGACTTCTTGATGTCGGCATGTGACAGGTCTGCATAAATGAGATCAGCACCCTTAGATACAGTGTTCTGCGCCTGAATTCCTTCCATTTGCGCCTGGTGAAGACAGGCAGATGTAAAATTACATCCTGTCATTTGTGCATTCTGAAGGCTTGCCATTTTCATATTGGCATTCACAAAGCTTGATCCTGTCAGTTTTGCTTCAAAAAAATTGGCAGTCTCAAGATATGCATGATTAAATTTCGAGTTTTCAAGGTTTGCCCACATAAATCCACCCTGTTTTAGTTTTGTTGCTGAAAAATTACACCCGGTCAACGTACTGTTATGAAACTGAACCTGGGTTAAATCCATATTTGAAAAATCAGTGTCAATAAACGTAGCGTCATAAAAGAGTGAAAGACGAATTGCAGCATCCTTAAAAATATTACTTTCAAATTCACACTGATAAAAGGTTGTCTTATCGACAATCGCCCCTGATAAATTGCAGTCATGCATGCAGCAGGATGTAAAAGCAGCTGTATCAAGTTTGGTATTCACAAAAGCGGCGCCATCAAGCCGGGTATCTGCGAATAAGCAGAGGTTGGTTAAGACGGCATTTGAAAAATCAGATCCTGCCATTTCAGACTTTATGAACCGGATATATTCAACATCCAAATTCTTAAAATCGGCCCTTTCAAGGCGGCATTGGATGAAGTTTGCCTCATTTGCGGTGATATGATGGAATGTTGCATTATTAATGGAACAGTCGCTGAATGTGGTTTCTTTCAGGTTGGCCTGGCTGAAATTGCAATTATCAAAACAGGTTTCACTGAAGATACCACCGGACAGGTCTTTACCCGTTAAGTCCATTCCGGAGAAATTTTCCTGGAAAAACACTTCTCCTTTCTTAACCTGTCTTGACAGTTCATCTGCTGTGAGGATGTCCGGCATTATTCAGGTCTCCAGTTCTCAATCAATGTGTTATCCAGGTTGGCCAGGGAGAAATCAGTGCGGGATATGTTGGACCTTAAAAAATCGACTGAAAACAGGTTGGCCCCTTTAAATGAGGCATTGGCCAGATTGGCTTTGGCCAGAGATCCCTGATCCAGATTTATTTTGTCAAGCGTGGCATTTGTCAAGTCGGCTTTCCTGAACTGGGCATTTTTTGCCCGGGCACCGCTTAAATTGGCTCCGGATAAATCAGCATTCCCAAAAAATGCATTTTCCATGTCTGCCTTTTTGAAAATGGCCCTTTGTAATCGCATCCCCTGAAAATTGGTCTGCCTTAAACAGGCATCACTGAAATCAAGATCTATTGTAATAATTTTTTCCGGATCAGTGGATACAAAGCACGCATTGGAAAGATCCGCTTTTTGAAATTTACAATCCAGTAACGATGTATCCACAAAGGCGCACCTTGTCATCATTGATTGTGAAAAATCAGTGGTTTCTATATGGCATTTTATAAATGAGGATGTATCCATATCCGTATTCTGAAACACAACACCTGAGAATTTTGTTTCAATAAAATTAACTCCGGGCATATGCGCATTGGTAAAAACAGCTTGGTCAATGATAATCTCCAGAGATTCAATATCTTCCAGATCTGCATTTGTAAAATCAGCTTGGGTAAAATCTCCTCTGGACAGTTTTGCAGACTTGAGGCGTGCCCCGGTAAAAACAGTTTTATGCGCTTTTACAGCCCCGATATTGGCTTCATCAAGGTTTGCCCCTGTCAGGACTGCCTCATCAAGTATTGCCCTGGAAAGGATCGCCCTGGAAAGATTGGCACCCTTCAGGCTGGCTTTTTTGAAATTGACCTGCTCCAGGAATGCACCTGACAGGTCAATGCCGTCCAGATTTATACCCTCAAGGTCGATACATGCCCAGTCTTTGCCGGTAACATCTTCCTGGTTTGAAACCGCATCTAAAAATTGTTTTCTTATTGTTTCCAGATCCTGTTTATGCGGACTGAGCCCTTCATTCATGAAATGGGCACCCATGATATAAGTGTCCTTGAAGTTTTGCTCAACCTCTTTAATGGATTCATCTGCCTGGTCCAAAGCACTTTCAACCTGTTTTCTGCTGGTATCTAACTGCTTTTGGATATCTTTTTCAAGCTCATCTGTTTTCTCTTTGTCTTCCCCCATCATTTTCATGGCCTGAACATGCTGCAAAGCCTCCATCACCCTGGGATCAAGCTGGGAGGGGGACATTTGTTTTGCCTGTTCCAAGATTTTCCTGGAATCGATACGGGGCAGGGGGGCTTTTTGGATTTCAGTGCTGTTTATATCCAGATGATCTAATGCCTCAAGAATTTCAACCAGTTTTAATCTGGAATCTTCAAGGGCTTTGATGTGATCTGATGCGTTTGGATCTGCTGATTTTTTTTTATTCTCAATCTGTTTATCAATATCCTGGACCTGTTCTTTGATATCTTTTCCGGCCTTGTCAGTTTCTTTTTTTACAAGATGTTCAATATCTTTTTTCTTTTTCTGGACCAGTTCATCAACTGCATTAAAAAGGGTACTGGTTTTATCAAATGAAAAGTCTTTCATATCAATTTTTTTGGGGTCTTTTGATGTAATTCCAGGTAGCATGGACTCCAGCTGCTTGTTCAGCTTTTCAATATCAGGGTCAGGTGCGGAGTCTTTTTGTTGTGTCATCAGTTTTCTGATGTCAAGCCCGCCACTTTTTCCCGGTATATGGGTTTTGGCATCATCCGGGATATGCTCCCAGGCATCATCCGGGATATCAATGGTTTTAAGATTGTTTTCAGTATCCTGGATCATTTTTTCAACCTGCTCATCAACCATCTTCTGGATTTCATCAGATTTGGCCTCCATGTTTCTGGTAAGCGCACTGTGCGAATCTCCATCAAGCGCATTGCCTATAAGGATTTCCATGGCGGACAGATGTCCTTCCGGGATCAAGTCCCGGGTCTTCAGGTTTTTTAATAACTCATCATCACTGTTTTGACGTTTTTCAAATGCAGCCTGGTAATATTCAACAGAGCGGGGGGGCTTTAATTGATCTTCATATGCACAAAGTACATGGGGAAACCCTTTGGCTTCATCATCATCCACTTCGGTAACACCTCGGAAAATAAGAAGGGCAATCAGTTTTTCAGGAAAAAACCAGATGGTATCCAGGTTCAAAGGAAGTTCACTAAAAGTTTGATTTCCGCCTTTATGTTGAGTAATAAAGCACCTGGCATGAAATCCTGGAAGCTTGCCTGCAATCACGGGAATATCCGGATGCATATTATAAACAGAATAAGATTCATCCCCTGTATAAAAATCTGTGGCCCACTGGTCAGACGGCGAGGTTAAGAAAAATTTCCAGTTGTGATCTGCGGGGTATCCAGGAAAATATTTTTCCCTGTAACCGGAATCATAGGTTCCCTGGAATTGCATTCTCTGGGGCAGCATGGGGTAAAGGGGTCCAAAGCCGGCCGGATCAGGCTTGTCGGTTTTTGATGCAATCAAATGCCTTGGATTTTCGATGCAGGGCAGTAAATTATCGGACAATCCCATGCCATCAGGATTTTTATCATAGTTTTTTCCGCCAAAGGCTTTGCGATAATTAATGGCCATGGTGGTAATGGGTTCCGGTTGTGAGGGCAGGCCGCCGGCCAGCCATTTTCTGGGGCCGAAGACAAACAGGTTCTTTTCAGTATTTCCCAGCCTGATTTTTACTTCTCCACCCGTAACGGGCTTACCGTCAGGCGAATAAAAGCTTCCGGAGACCAGGAACTCACCATTGGGTTTTGGCATGCCCGTATCCGGCAAAGAATTTTCTCCCATACATTCAAATATATCTTTAAGATAATTCAAATCAAGAAGTGCTTCCCCGGTTTCAAGATTGATGCCCAGGGTAGCTGAAGCAGTGAAGTAGAATTTTCGATTCTGCTCCAGTACCTGATGAATAAAACTTAACTGCA
>JAABSK010000284.1 GCA_011390435.1 Desulfobacteraceae bacterium
GTGGACGTCAATTATGATTTCATGGACAACCTGGAACTGGTCAAGGCCATCACCGATGTCCGCCTCAAATCCGACATTGCCGGGGCAGGTTCTCTGATCGGGGCGCTGGCCAACCGGACCAACGAGGAAAATCAGAAACTCTATGACCGCATGACCCGCACCATGAATGAAAAACTGGGGTATTGCAGAACCTGTGCCCAGAAGACCATTGAATATTTCTGCAGCCAGGAAGATGACAATTAAACATGGCAGGAGATGCTGATGATCACCCTTGATGAATTACTGGAACGGGACCGGCAGCGGGAAGAAGACGGGTTTAAACGCAAAATCCGTATCGGACGGATTGTCAAGCCCGGAACCGGTGCCAAAGGGAAAATCATTGTTGTGCCCACAACAGTGGAAGAAAAATTTGTTCACGACGAGATCGTTGAAAACCAGGATCAGGGAGAAGGCGAGCCCACCGGCGGAACCGGAAAAGGCGAGGAGGGCGATGTCATTGGTGAGCAGCCGGTTCGTCCGGATGAAGGGGAAGCCGGCGGAGAGGGTGCAGGCGAAGGGCCGGGAGAAGGCGAGGGAGGAGAGCATGAACTTGAATCCAATGCCTATGAACTGGGAAAGGTGCTGTCCCAGGATTTTCAGCTTCCCAATCTCAAAGACAAAGGCAAGAAAAGAACCCTGGCCAGGTATGTTTACGATCTGACCGATAAAAACAGGGGTGTCGGTCAGATCCTGGATAAAAAAGCCACACTCAAGCGGGTGGTGGAAACCAATATCACCCTGGGAAACATCCCGGATGTCGGCAATATTGACACGTCCCGGTTTATTGTCGCACCCCAGGATCTGATCTACAGGATTCTGTCCCGGGAAAAGGATTATGAATCCCAGGCCCTGGTGTTTTTTCTGCGAGACTATTCAGGGTCCATGGGCGGCAAAGTCACCCAGACCGTGGTATCCCAGCACGTAATGCTCTATTCCTGGCTGCTGTATCAGTACGACCGGCAGGTCGGGACCCGTTTTATCCTCCATGACACCGAAGCCAGGGAAGTATCTGACTTTTATAAATATTATTCATACAAGGTGGCAGGTGGAACCAAGGTGTTCACCGCTTTTAAAATGGTGAACGACATTGTTGAACGGGAGAACCTGGCCCGTGATTACAATATTTATGTTTTCCACGGAACCGATGGAGATGACTGGGACAAGGATGGCAGGCAGACCATGGCTGAGATTGAAAAGATGCTGGGGTATGTCTCCAGAATCGGCATTTCCATTGTCGAGCACACATATGTGGGCAGTAAACAGACAGAGGTGGAAAAGTATGTCAGGTCATCCGGAATACTGGAAAAGCACGCCAGTCTGATCAAACTGGATGTTCTGAGTGAAAACGCAGAGGATTCTCGGATTATCCAGGGCATCAAACAGCTTATTTCGTAACACAACAGCAGGGCTGGTATCTGCCTGAAAGTGAGATCTGAATGGAACTTGTAAGTCAGCATGTCAAAGGGATCATGGAAGAGTGCAAACTCAGGGCCCGGGATCACGGGCTGGTGTTTGACGATGAAACCCTTGAATATATTGTGACCAACAGGGACATGATCGAACTCAGTCCCAAGGTGATGATCCCGACCCTGTACGATTACTGGGTGCATGATGTGCGGGTCCTGTCCGGCAAAGGCATGTACGAGGCCTATCCGTCCAATCCGTATGAAACCGTCATCAATACCCGTCCGGCCATCTCCTATTATAATGACAACAACCCGGACTGGCTGAATGTCATGATCTTTTATCATGTACTGGGCCACATCGATTTTTTTCAGAACAACCTGTTTTACAAAAATACCTGGGATACCGACCTGACCGGCCAGGCCCTTGCAGACAAGCGCCTGATCGCGCAGCTCCGGACGGAAAAGGGCCGGTGGGTGGATTATGCCATTGAATTTGCCAGAGGGATCGATAACCTTGTGGGCTACCAGAAAGAACTGAGCCGCAGCGTCCGGAAAGAATACAGCCGGCCTGAAACCCGGACGGATTTTTATTTTGACGTGTTTTTACAATCAATGAAACAGGTTACCCAGAACGAATACCTCAAAGAGATCTCCCGGTATAATGCGCTGCAGCAGAATGAAGATCTGTTTTTTGAACAGGTGGTTTCCCAATATCCTGAATTTGAGGAACTGTACCGGAAAACCCGGGTGTCAAAAGCACTTCCAGACTATGATGTGATGGAATACATCCTCAACCATTCTCCGTTTTTAAGAAAAAGTGAGAATGAATGGGTCAAGTCAATCATTCAGATTGTCAAAAACACGTCCCTTTATTTTCAGCCCCAGATCCGGACAAAAATCATGAATGAAGGCTGGGCCAGCTACTGGCATGACTACCTGTTTATGCGGGATGACAGGATCCGCGGCCATGAAGTTGATTATGCCAGAGTCAATGCCTCGGTGACCTCCATGCCCAAAGTGGGGCTGAACCCCTATGCCCTGGGCATGAGACTGATACAGCACATTCGGGATATGGAAGACAAGGGCCGGTACGCGTTTGAGTATCGCCTGTTAAACGATGAAGTCCAGAAAAAGCGGTTTGATCACAAAAAAGGCTCCGGAGATGAATATATTCTCAAGGTCCGGGAGAATTTCAATGATTTTACCTTTATCAACACCTTTATTGACCAGGAATTTGTGACAGCCCATGACCTGTTTGTCGCAGGTAAACGCTTTAATACGGAAAGAATGAGCTGGGAATATTATATTAAATCCAAAAAAGCCGAAGATTACCGGGAGATGGTCATTGATACCCTGTATCATCCGCCGGAGATTTTCGTGGACCTGTCCCATACCCAAAACGGCGTATTGTACCTGAATCACCGGTTTGAAGGCAAGCCGTTGAAGCTGGACTATATTGAAAACACCATGATCGGCATTGAGTACCTGTGGGGCGGACCTGTCCACCTGGAGACCAGCGAGGTGGCCGCATCTGTGGAACCGGCTGCTGCTTTTGCCAATTTCTGGGACCCGGCGGCATCACAGGCTCCGGCACAGAAACCAGGCGGGGAATTGAAATGGAAACGCATGCTGTACGTGATGGAAAACCGTAAACTGCATAAGCGGGAGTTATAACTGATAATGGCGACAGAATCTTTTAAAAGGCGATCCATCGATCAGACACTGGGGTTGCTGGACCGGCGTATTACCGATCACGAGCGGTTGAAACCGGTTGGGTTTGAAACGTTTTTAACCATCTTGAACAACCGCCCGTCCCAGGTGCTGAGAAATGTTTTTCAGGCGTTTCATGACATGATCCAATCCTATGTGGATGAGCTGGGAGATCCGGCTTCAGGCGACAATGAAGACCTGGCATTTACCAAATATGACTGCTCCAGATTGTTTGTTGAAGGCTCTGAAAATCCCTATTTTACGGATATGCTGTTTGCCAACCGCTTCATGAAACAGATGGAATACCTGCGCCATGGCGCACAGCAGAACCGGATCTATATTTTTTACGGCCCCCACGGGTGCGGGAAAAGTACATTTTTAAACAATCTGCTGAAAAAATTTGAAATTTATTCCAATACGCCCGAAGGGATGCGATATGAAATTGTCTGGCGCCTGGACGTTAAACGGCTTCAGGAAAAGGAAAAGCGCTTTTCAGTTTCTGCATTTGAAAAACTGATCTCCTATGTTGAAAAAAAAGGAGAGGACACAGAGGGCTTTTTACATGAAAAACCCCACGGGGTTGCCGGCCATGAATCCGAGTGGCTTGAAATTCCCTGTATTTCACACGACAACCCCTTTCTGGCGATTCCAAGGGATCAGCGCAGGGCTGTTCTGGACGAACTGATCAAAAATGATGAGTTCAAGTGGCGCCTGTTCACGGAAAAAGAATATGAATGGGTGTTCAACGAAGAGGTCTGCACCATTTGTTCATCCATATAC
>JAABSK010000285.1 GCA_011390435.1 Desulfobacteraceae bacterium
TTCTGTTCTGGATGGAAATGGAAAAACCCGTAAAAAGCACCAGCAGAAAAATCAGAAGAATTGCAATCAAATATTTGGAATAAAACTGTTTCATTTATTCGTCGATATCCGGTTCAACCGAAACGACCTCAACATGGTCAACATTCTGGTAGCCCCGTGGAAGTTTTTTTCCGCGATGGCCCCGCATTCCGGTATAATCTGCCTGATTACCCGGGGTCAGCTTGAGATGGTGTCTGCCGGAGTATATAACAAGATTTGACTGGATTGGCAATATTTTGAGAAACTTGAGTGTTTCCGGAGGGTCGGCCTTCCGCTCTTTTTGAGGAATGGAGATGATTTTATTGCCCTGGCCTTTTTTCAGGCAGGGCAGTTGATCCAGGCTGAAGATGAGCAGGCGGCCGGAACGGGTGATGGCGGCAATATTGTCCTGTTTCCGGTTGGTTACCTTCTGGGGCGGCAGCAGGTTGGTATTGGTTTTTAATGTAATGACGGCTTTACCGTTTTTATACTGGGTCAGAAAATCACTGAACTGGATGACAAACCCATATCCGGTATCTGAGCCCACAAGGAAAAATGAATCGTTTTCCGCTGATATCATGCTGTGAATGGTGGCATTCTGCTGGATGGACAAGTGGCCGGTCAGGGGCTCTCCATTGCCCCTGGCTGATGGAAGCGCATGGGGCAGAAGCATATAGCTTCGACCGGTGGAATCCAGAAAGACAACCGGCTGATCGCTGCGGATCCGCAAAAAGTCCTTGAGGCTGTCTCCGGATTTGAATTTGACCGATTCCGGATTGATCTCATGTCCTTTGGCAGACCGGATCCAGCCGTTTTCAGACAGGATGACGGTCACCGGCTCAACGTCAATCACATCGGTGACGGAAAATTTTTCAGCTTCCTTTCGCTGCCGGATCGGAGACCGCCGCTTGTCGCCATAGGTTTTGGCATCAGACGAGATTTCGGTTTTCAAACAGGTTTTAAAGGCAGTCTCGTTGTTCAGAATTGTTTCAAGCTCTGTTTTCTGGGCGGTTAACTGTTCCAGTTCTGTTTTGATTTTGATCTCTTCTAATTTTGCCAGCTGCCGGAGCCGGATTTCCAGTATGGCCTTTGCCTGGGCTTCAGTCAGGGAAAATGCCTTGATCAGTTCCGGCTGGGGCGAATCAGAACGGCGGATAATGGCGATGATTCTGTCAATATTCAGATAGGCGATCAAAAATCCTTCCAGAAGGTGAAGGCGGTCCAGAATCTTTTCCAGGCGGAAATTTAATTTTTTCCGGACGGTATCTGCCCTGAACTCCAGCCATTCCGTGAGCACTTCCAGAAGATTTTTCACCTGGGGCCGGCCGTTGATGCCGATCATGTTCATATTGAAAGCATAGGATTTTTCAAGGTCAGTCGTAGCAAACAGATGATCAGTCAATGCCTCAAAATCCACCCTGCTGGACCGGGGAATCACCACCAGACGCGTTGGATCCTCATGGTCGGATTCATCCCGGATATCTGTGACCATGGGCAGCTTTTTAGCCTCCATCTGTGCGGCAATCTGCTCGTATATTTTTTCGGCGGATGCGTGGTATGGCAGGGCAGTAAAAACAATTTCACCATCTTCAATGTGATATTTTGCCCGCATCCGGATCCGTCCGTTCCCGGTTTTATAGGCCGCAAGAATCTCCTCCGGCGGGGTGATGATTTCAGCATCCGTGGGAAAATCCGGTCCCTTGATGCACTTACAGACCTCATCAATGTCTGTGTTCTCGTTGTCAATCAAAGCTACCAGGGCTTTGGCAACTTCTCTCAAATTATGGGGCAGGATGTTGGTGGCCATGCCAACGGCAATGCCTGATGCCCCGTTGAGCAGGATATTGGGCAGCCTGGCCGGCAGCAGCACGGGTTCGTCCAGGCTGCCGTCAAAATTCGGTGTCCAGTCAACGGTTCCTTCTTCAAGTTCTTCCAGAAGAAGCTGGGCATATCTGGACAGGCGGGATTCTGTATAGCGCATGGCAGCAAAGGATTTTGGATCGTTGGGGTCTCCCCAGTTTCCCTGGCCGTCCACCAGCGGGTACCGCAGGGAAAATGGCTGGGCCATGTGTACCATTGCTTCATAACAGGCACTGTCTCCATGGGGATGGAACTTACCCAGCACATCTCCCACCGTTCTGGCGGATTTTTTAAACTTGGATGCTGCAGACAGACCCAGCTGGCTCATGGAGTAGACAATGCGCCGCTGAACCGGTTTTAAGCCGTCACCGATATGGGGCAGCGCCCGGTCCAGGATCACATACATGGAATAATTCAGATATGCTTTCCGGGTAAAATCCTCAAACGGTATTCTTTCATGGTCTGCAATGGCAGACGGAAGCGTGTCTTTCATTGATCCATCTCTTTTATGTTGCCGTATGTTTCAATCCAGGTTTTCCGGTCTCTGGCCCGTTTTTTGCCCAGAAGCATGTCCATGATGTCATAGACCCCTTTGAGGGCCTCTGGGTTGTCACTGTCAACCGACAGTTGAACCAGACGTCTTGAATCGGGCGATATCGTGGTTTCTCTCAGCTGGGCCGGGTTCATCTCTCCCAGTCCCTTGAATCGCTGAATATTGATTTTACCATGTTTTTTCCGGCGTTTGATCCGTTTGACAATGCTGTCTTTTTCAGATTCATCCAGGGCATAAAAAATCTCTTTTCCCACGTCGATCCGGTACAGCGGCGGCATGGCAATAAACACATGGCCGCGTTTTACCACCTGGGGAAAGTGTTTTAAAAACAGGGCGCAGATCAGGGTGGCAATGTGCAGCCCGTCTGAATCCGCATCTGCCAGAATACAGATTTTATTGTACCGGAGCCTGGAGATGTCGTCAGATCCCGGCGTCACCCCCAGCACCTGTGAGATATCCCGGATTTCTCTGGACTCAACAATGGCGGCGGCATCCAGATCCCATGTGTTCAAGATTTTGCCGCGCAGCGGCATGATGGCCTGAAATCTTCGATCCCTGGCCTGTTTAGCAGATCCGCCGGCAGAATCCCCTTCCACAAAAAACAGCTCGCGCCGCTCCTGATCCATGCTGGTGCAGTCCGATAATTTGGCAGGCAGGCGAACACTGCTGCCGCTTTTTTTCGAGGACAGTTTCCGGGCTTTGTTGACCCGGTTTCGGGCATTTTCAATGGCCAGCTCTGCCAGGGCTTCCCCCTCTTCAACATTCTGGTTCAGCCACAGGCTGAAGGCGTCCCGGATCTGAATGTTCACCAGATTGGCGCAGTGCCGGGAGGAGAGGCGTTCTTTTGTCTGACCTGAAAACTGGGCATCTGACAGTTTGACCGACAGTATATATCCCACCCTGTCCCATAGGTCTTCCGGAGCCAGGTAAAGCCCTTTGGGCAAAAGATTTCTGAATTTGCAAAACTCCCTGACCGATTCCAGCAGGCCGGATCGAAACCCATTGACGTGGGTTCCGCCAAGTTTTGTGGGAATCAGGTTGACATAGCTTTCCTCCGGGTTCTGCCCGGATTCGACTGTCCAGTTCACCGCCCATGAAATCTGAATATCCTCACCTGCCATTTCTCCGGAGAACGGCGTGGAGAAAATCAGGGTTTTTCCCTTCAGGTTTTCATTCAGATAGTCGTCAATGCCGTGGTCATACTGCCAGGTCAGGCGTTCCTCCGTGATTTCGTTGAAAAAAGTGGTGACAAGACCTTTGCACAGGACCGCTTTCGATTTTAACGCCATTTTAATGGCAGCCGGAGAAAAATCAGGGGTATCAAAGTAGGATGGGTCCGGATAAAACTGCAGGGTGGTTCCGCGAACATCCTTGGCAGTCGGCCCGACAACGGTCAGTTCACGGGTTTTGATGCCGCTTTCAAATCCGATGCTGTATTCAAGGCCGTTTCTGCAGATGTGGA
>JAABSK010000286.1 GCA_011390435.1 Desulfobacteraceae bacterium
GCGGACAACAGCGACTTTGTTTATTTTTTGGATTACAACCGGGATTACCAGCACCGGCATGAACTGTTTTATGACCTGCGTCACCTGAACGGTGAGGGCAATGCCATTGTGACTGAACGGCTGATACAGGATCTGCGCCGGCTATGAACAGCAGGCATCAAAAGAAACCGATCTGGTTCTATATCAATGAAATCTTTTGTCCAATAAACCATGTCTGACTCTTTTGTGAATATCATCTCCCCGTTGTTTGCGCTGGAGGATTTTGACGACGGAACGGATAAAAAAGCGGAAATCATGATTCAGGCAGCGATGCATCATCATGTATTCATGCTGTTTTATTCACAGTTGAAGAAAGCCTGCAGAAACCGGAACCATAAGCATGCGGATGGGATCATAAACCGGTATCAGGGGCAGTACATGTCCGTGGTTGCCAATGCCATCCGGCAGGAGATGGCAGAAAACCTGGTTGTTTCAATTCTGGAACGTCGTCATTTGCCGTCACTGGTGATCAAGGGGAATGCCATTGCCAGGGACGTGTATCAAAAACTCTATACCCGCAACTCATCAGATATCGATATCCTGATACGGGAAAAGGACTGCTTTTCCGTGGATGCCATCCTGAGGAGGGAGGGATACCGGATACTGGAAAAAGAACCGCTTGCTTTCTGTATCACCCGAAAGCATCATGCATCTTATCAGTGTCCGAAATCAAAATTTCTGGTGGAAATGCATTGGAATTTTTCCATTCCTGGATTTTTTGATCTGACCTCTGAAGAGATCTGGGAATGTGTAGTACCTGGCCCTGGTAAAAATGCAGCCCTGTCGCCTGAAATGATCCTGATTCAGCTTTTGATGCATAATGCCATGCATGGATTCAGAGAACTCAGGATATTTGCTGACATCCTGTGGACAATGTATCGGTTCAATGATTCCATCAACTGGTTCAGATTTGCACAAACCCTTAAGAAAACAGGGCTTCTTAAAACCGCCTATATCTCGTTGGATCAGATCATTAAAATATGGGGAGAACCGATTAAAGCCATTGATGCAATCAGCACACTGTTTTCAGAAATAAAAAAACAGCTCATGGTTCATCCGGTTTTGCTGTCCCGTTTTTTTCAGTATGACCTGAGACATAAAAAAGATTACCAGCATAACCGGGACCAGTTTTTTGTAAGACTGGCACTGGACCGTCCCGGGAACATCATCAGGGCATTTGTTAAATCCTTTTTCCCGACACCCCGTGAAATCAGGGTGTTGTATCAGGATAACCGGAACTGGATGATACCTGTATATTATTTCCGATTTGCCAGGTGGCGGGTCTCCCAATGGATCAGATAATCACTGAAAACATCCTGGGGTATGATATCTGCTGTCTGGAGCGGCAGGAGTGCATATCCTTCATATACCAGTTGATCATGTCCGGGCAGAAACACCGGTACTTTGTCTGCGCCAATCCCCATTCCATCGAAATGGCCGAGACAGATGCAGTGTTTAAACAGGCCATCCAGCAGGCGGATCTGATAACACCGGATGGATCAGGCATCATATTTGCATCAAAACTGCTGAACGGGCGTATCCGCTCCAGGGTTACCGGAAGCTTTGTTTTCAGAGAACTCAGCCGAATTTTGAATACGGCCGGCGGATATCGATACTTTTTTCTGGGATCAACCGATGAAAACCTTGAAAGAATCAGGAAAAAAATGATGGCGGATTATCCGGACATTCAAATTGCCGGGATGTATTCCCCCCCGTTCAGGGACGCGTTTTCATACGCAGAGACCCGTGACATGGTCCGGAGGATAAATGCGGCCGGAACCGATGTGTTGTGGGTGGGCATGACCGCCCCGAAACAGGAAAAATGGGTTTTTCATAACAGAAATGAACTGGATGTACGGTTTATCGGTCCGGTGGGCGCGGTGTTTGATTTTTATGTGGGAACGGTGCGGCGCTCCCCTCCCTTTTTCCTGAAACACGGGCTTGAATGGCTGCCGAGACTGATTCAGCAGCCCGGACGGCTGTGGAAAAGGATGGGCGTTTCCGCGCCCCGGTTTGTCATCCGGCTGCTGAAACAGAAAATCAAAAATAAATGATAACGATTTTATTGATATTACGACACCTTGAATACCGGGATTCAATGAGATGAGAACCATTGTTGCATTGTTTTTCAGCGCGTTGTTTGTCTCTCTGATTCTGACCCCTTTTGTCAGAAATCTTTCATTGAAATGGAACCTTGTGGATCTTCCCTCCGGCCGTAAGGTGCACACCTCCACCACCAGCCGGGTCGGCGGAATCGGCATTTTTATCACGTTTGTCGTCTGTATCGGGATTTCCTATTTTACAAAAAATGTGATCACCACGGAACTGTTTACAGACACAAGATTTTATTATCTGATGGCAGGAGCAGGGGTGATTTTTCTGACAGGACTGATTGATGATGCCATTGATCTGAATGCACGGTTCAAGCTGGCCATGCAGATCATTGCAGGAACAGTTGTTTATTTTGGTGGTTTAGGCATTACGGTAATCACGGTACCGTTTATCGACCATCTGTCGGTCGGGATTTTATCTTACCCGGTTACCATTTTCTGGTTTTTGCTCATTATCAACGCGGTCAATCTGATCGACGGCCTGGACGGTCTGGCAGCAGGTGTGTGTCTGATGGTATGTATCATTCTGACCATATCCAGCTCCATGACAAGAGAATTTGCTGCTGCTGCAGCATTTGCATGCCTGAGCGGGGCAATACTGGGGTTCCTGAGATACAATTTCAACCCGGCCTCGATTTTCATGGGGGATTCCGGCAGTTATTTTATCGGATACATGATTGCCGGATTGAGTCTTTTCGGCTCAGTCAAAAGCCATACAGCAGTCACTGTTTTTATTACCCTGCTGGCACTGGGCATTCCCCTGACAGACACCATTGTGGCAACGCTGAGGCGGTATATGCTCGGGCAGAAAATTTTCAGTCCCGATAAAAAGCATTTTCACCACCGGCTGCTGGAGATCGGGTTTTCCCACAGGAATGCGGTTCTTTCCCTGTATCTGGTCACAATGGTTCTGTGTGTGGCCGCTATATCAATCGTTTATGTAAATGATCAGAAAGCTGCTGTCATTTTAGGGCTGATCGCTGTCAGCCTCGTTGTCGGGATCCGGAAACTGGGGTATTTCAACCATCTTGATTTCGGGAACTTCATCCGGTGGACGTCTGATGTCCAGGACGGTATCGGGCTGACACGGGACAGGCGGCAGTTTCTGGCCCATCAGATGGCAATCCACGAGTCCCGGGATATGGAAGAATTCAGGCTCAGGCTGACAGATGCCCTGAAATTTGTTGATATAGATTATGTCAAACTGGAGCTGGGCGGCAGAGGGTGCAATTTCAGGAAATTCGATGATTATATCTGGTCGGATCCGAAACAGTCAGAAGACGAAACTGATATAGACAGTTTTAATGAACAATTGTTTGTTTCGTTTCCCATTTCATATGATCGCTTTCAGTTCGGGCGACTCACCGCATCGCGCCATAATTTCGGAGCCACCCAGGGTTCCCATCTTGTTTTGCGGCGGCTTGAAATACTCCGCCGCACCATATCGAGAACTTTGTATAATGTGAAAGATATTACCCTATACAATCTCTATGACAGGAGACAGCCTGCCAAAGGCGAAGATATGGATACCAACAGACGGAGAGTTGAAAAAAGAACAGGTAAAGACCGGCGTATTCAAAAAAGACGGGCCGAGGACAGGCACTGATGGCCGCATGAAGCCATGGCAGGCGCGAAAGGTCCGGTGTGTGGTCGGGGGAACGGGTAATTGTGATTGAAATAGGGGCGGTTCAATCTTAGACCGCCGGCTCCAGATCCGACCCC
>JAABSK010000287.1 GCA_011390435.1 Desulfobacteraceae bacterium
GCGTTGAAGAGACAATTCAGACCTGCAAGGTTCTTGAAGAAAAAGGGATCGATGCAGTGGAACTGAGCGGCGGAACAATGGACTCGGGCCGTTATTTTTTTTCCAGAAAAGGCACTGCCAAATCAGAAACCCTTGAAGGGTATTACCGGGATGCTGCCAGAAAGTTCAAAGAGCAGATAAAAATCCCCCTGATTCTTGTGGGCGGGTTTTTATCTTATGAGATTGCCAAAGAAACTGTCACATCCGGACTTGCTGACATGATTGCCTTTTCAAGGCCGCTCATCCGGGAACCGGGACTTGTGAAACGCTGGGAAGATGGCGACCGGAGGAAAGCTGCCTGTATTTCCTGTAACAAATGCTTTGCCACTCTTTTTACGGAAGGCGGATTAAACTGTGTTGCTGAAAAATAAGAACCTGTCAAAAATGCAAAGTTTCAATAATGATATCGAAGTTGTGCAATTTCAATTGCATTTTCAGAGGCTTTGTAGATAAATCGATGTTCATCAGTTATTCGTCGCGACCAATAGCCTGATAGAGCATGTTTTAATGGTTCAGGTTTACCAATGCCCTCAAATGGGTTACACATTGTATCTTTGATCACGTTATTGATTCGGCGTAAAATTTGTTTGTCAGTTTTTTGCCAAAACAGGTAATCGTCCCATGCGTGGTCTGAAAAAATGAGCTTCAATCTATAAGCTCCTTTTCATGCCCTTTCCTATCCAATCCGTTTGGCATTGAAGCCGCCCCAGGTCTGTTGTGAGACACCAACAACCATAAAGGCATTCGGGTCTATGCGAGATACAATGAATTTCACATCGTAGATACGGGAACGCAAAACGGTGAAATAGAGCATAGTCCTGGGTTCACCCGAGTGTCCGCCGGTAACCTCCCAGTGAGACACGCCACGGCGAAGCTCATACATTACCGCCTGGCGGATGGGGTCAGGATTTTTGGTGACAATGGTGACTGTTCGAGTCTGCGAGGTGCCTTCCATGACAAAATCTGAAAAAAAGCCACAGAGTACCAGGGTAATGAGGGAGAGCATGGCTATTTCCATGGAAAAGACAAAGCCTGCAACAAGGATTACCACAAGGTCTGTAAAAAGGTACGACTGGCTGAGCGGGAAACCGGTCTGGTCGTGAATAATCCTGGCGGGAATGGAGGTTCCACCAATGGTACCACCATAACGATAAATGAGACCCGAGCCGACACCAAACATTACCCCGGCATAGAGTGAGGCAAGCAGTGAATTGTCGGTCAGGGGGAATTGGCTGTTCCAGGCCGGCAGGGTATTGGAAAAATATTCCGTGCCAAGTGAAAACAGGAGCATAGCGAGAATGCTCGACCAGATGAACCGCCACCGGCCAAGATAAAAATAGCCGAGTACGAAAAGCGGAATATTGGCCAGTAAAACGAAGTAGCCAACCGAAAATCCAGTCAGATCATTGATGATGATGGCGACTCCGGCAACGCCTCCTGCCGCGATATTATAAGGAAGCTGAAAGAGTACAAAGCCCAGGGCGGCAATGATAGCTCCTGCGGCAATCATCAGCTGCTGGAACCCGACCCGGACCAGCCATTCCTTATAATCAAGAGAGAGTCTTTCTCTAAGTTTTTTAGAAAGATTCATTATGCTTCTCCACGATTTTCACTACTCCGTGAAAACGAAACCATTACAACATGTTTGTAAGTTCTTTCATCACAAAAAAACGACACCCGCACTGTATCTATCTGCACCGGAAATAACAACACAATCACTCAAATTTTCATAGACTGCACGCAAAATTATTTTTTTATAGATAATTTTTACTCTCAGTATGCCTTCTTACCATTCTTTTATCCAACCAGTATCTTCAATGGAAGATATCACTACATTGGAGCATAGACAACCCTCCTTGTGCTGCAAGTCAACTGGCTCTGTAAACGGTATTTAAACCTCATCTGCTGCCTGGCCTGCTGCCCGCTGTGACAGTGCAATGAGACACTTACCCCTTGAAAATTTAGTGTGGGGCGGGTAAGGATTGTACTTATGAAACCGATTAAAATGCATTCACTGCCGACAACAACCAATCAGTCAGCCGGGACAAATCAGCCGGTTACTGCGACGGGAGGGCCTGTATTCATTAAATCTGACTGTTTGGCACCGGTCAAGAGACGACGGTCTGTTGCAAGGGATGTCACCTGAAAAAAGAAGACGAAAACATAGCAGCGATCCAAAAAACTGAATTTTTATCACCCTGTATCTGAGGAGGAAATATGAACATTGGTTTTATTGGCATGGGTATTATGGGCAGCCGCATGGCCATGAACCTGTTAGCGGCGGGCAATGATCTTACCATCAACAACCGTACCAGGGAAAAGTCCCAAATCCTGCTGGACAAAGGCGCAAAATGGGCTGAATCTCCTGCAGAATTGGCATCTGCTGTCGATATTCTTTTTACCATGCTATCGACGCCGAATGCGGTCAGAGAGGTGGCAGCCGGAGAAAACGGTTTCCTCCAGGCGATGCCTATAGGCACGCTCTGGGTAAACTGTTCAACGGTTGATCCGGATTTCGCCCGGCAAATGGCTGATCTGGCGGCATCACACAGCGTTGGCTACCTTGATGCGCCGGTTGCTGGCACCAAAGGCCCTGCTGCCAGCGGGGAACTGGTCTTTCTGTTGGGAGGCCACAGCGATGATGTCAATAAATGCCAGGCATATTTTGACTGTATGGGTAAAAAAACCGTGCATCTTGGTGATGCCGGCATGGGGTCTTCCATGAAGATGCTCTTTAATATGATGCTGGGCTGTGCCATGGCGGCATACAGTGAAACCCTTGTACTGGGCGAGGCCTTTGGTTTCAGCAAAGATGATGTTGCCAGGGTTCTGCTTGATGCCCCGGTTACCGCTGCCTTTCTCAAAACAAAACATCCGCTCATCGTTGAAAACAATTTTGAAGAACACTTTCCCCTGTGCTGGATGCGAAAGGATCTTCACCTTGCAGCCGATGCCGCCTACAAGAGCGGAATTGCCCTGCCTGCCTTGAATTCGATCAAGGAGCTCTATGGCCTGGCTGAAAAACAAGGGTTTGGCAGAAAGGATTTCAGTGCCATATACGCGCTGCTGGCCAAAGATACTGCTGGTGCCAACTGAGGGGGTAAAACTTCTTTATCATCATGATCCGGCAAAGCTGAGAGGAGAATAATAATGAGAAAAAACAGCTCTGGAAACCCATACAGACCGTAAGACACCAGCAAGGCGGCTTCATTGCTGCTGACAATGCTCTGTGGTACGGCAGGATCTTTGAACCCAAAGATGAGGACAGTAAAGCCATGGCCATTTTTAACGAAGCAGTGAACTCTGATAACAGGGTTGAGAAACTTTTTCTCATACTCCGCGATGGCATCTACCTGATCAGAAAAAAATAACACTCAAAAATCTATAAAATGTCCGGTCTGCAACCTATGAAGCTTTTGCCGATCCGGATGGAAGGTCCAATGACCGCCTTAATGAATACATGGCAGCGTTTGCCGCCGGTAAAGTGGGAATGATTATTACCAGCCATGCATATGTCACCAAACAGGGCCAGGCAGGTTTTGATGGTGTTCAGATCCATTCAGCGCACAGCTATCTTTTAAGCCAGTTTCTTTCACCATATTATAATCAACGGGATGATGACTTTGGCGGAAGTATTGAAAACCGTTCACGATTGCTTGTTATGGTGTATGAAGAGATTCGTAAAAGGGTGGGAACGGCTTTTCCTGTGATGGTCAAAATAAATTCCGAAGATTTTCTTGAAAACGGTCTTAGCGTTGAAGAGACAATTCAGACCTGCAAGGTTCTTGAAGAAAAAGGGATCGATGCAGTGGAACTGAGCGGCGGAACA
>JAABSK010000288.1 GCA_011390435.1 Desulfobacteraceae bacterium
CCTTGATATCCAGATTGTTGGTAAATGCGCCGTCGGTATCCTGTCTGTGGCTGCGAAACTCCGCAATCTTTTCAGCAAAATCTTGTTTGCCAAAGGGAAGAATGGCGGCGAGGACCGGAACCGGGGCCGTGTTAATATTGATTTTTCCAGGGTAGGAATCATTTTTCTGTCCCATTTGTTTGCCGGAAGGCCGGGTGGATTCAACACCAAAAACGGTGAACAGGTCTTCAACCTGAAATTCAGCCGTCCCTGCCTCAGGATCGGATATCAAACTTCCAAGCCCGTCTGCTTTCTGCAGGAGATCGGTTGTAATTCCTTTGATCATGAACAGTTCACCAAGATCGTACAGCGGGCGGTTTGCGCAGGAGTAGGGCGGGTCAAGGGATTGATAATAGTCAGATTCCGCGCCTGAAATGCCGGAGACAGCATCGTCGTCACCACTGTCCAGCCAGTCAATAAGGCTGTTCAGGATCGCACCGGGGTCACGGTCATCCTGGGATTTGTCTTTGCTGATAAAAAAAGACAACAGATTTTCCCATATTTTTTTTTGATCTGTATTCACCTCACGGCCAGGAAAGGATTTTAGCAAAGCGTTGACCTGAATCTTTCCCATCTCATCTGTGATTTTCAGTTCAAGTTCATCGCTGTTCAATCCCACAGAGGTGATAATGGCTTCAAGTTTTTCAGGATCTGCCCATGTTTCCTGAACAGAATCCGATGCGGTTTTGGCTGCATCCTGAAGCAGAACGGCTTTTGCGATGGTGAGGCCGGACTGGGCAGTGTCCATGAGGCGTGCCTGGGTTTTGTCGATTCCGGATAATTGAATGTTTTTTCTCACCCGCCGGTTGACCTCCATTGATACGGCAAGGAAAATGGTAATGATCGAGAGGGTGATTAAAAGGGCAAACCCTTTCTGGTTGTTCAGCGTATGGTTTAACATATTATTCATCTTGTTTTTTTCTGACCACCGGCAGCATCACCGTGGTTTCAAACTGTTTTGCATGCTGTGAATCTCCAACCTCAAGCCTGATCCTTGCGGCCAGGGGGGTACTGTATTCAGTACCAGAAGCATCAGAATCCCAGACATCCCTGATCTCGCCGTTTTGATCAATGAACTCAAGTTCAAATGCCAGTACCCGGTTGCACAAAACAGGATCTCTTGCCGGATTGCTGTTCTGCTGTTCATCGTAAAAGATCAAGCCGGTATCCGACCGTTTCAGGGCAAGACGGTCATCATCCGTTCGTACGACGTAATAAGTGATAATACCGATTCGACTGGTATCATCAGCTCTGAAAGTGATGTGTTCAAACGAGGCAAATCGAAGGGATGATACGCGGGAGTCTTTTACCATGTTTTTTTCAGAGACAAACCTGAAGATATCCGGCAGGGAGTCTGTGCCGATGTCCGGCGGCAGATAAGCCGGTTCAAGGGTCAGGCACAGTGATGACAGGTCCTGTTTGATCCGGTCCATGGCAATCAGGGCAGCCCGGTGATCATCCATTCCTGTTTTCATTGGCTCAATGCCTGATATGACGGTGTTGAACACGGCAAAAAGGGTTGATATGGTGATCCCGAAAATCGTGATGGCCAGAAGAATTTCCACCAGTGTAAAGCCGGTCTTTTTGAAAAAAAGAATCATTGGGTAATCAGTTTCAAAACCTTGGTGGTATATGAATACGTGCCGTCATCATATAAGATGGTGCAGGTCAATTCCATAATCTGAACGCTGTCTGTTGTTGATTCTTCAGAAAGAAATGATTCAGAATCCAGCATCTGTTCATTGATTTCATAGGAAAAGCCAGGAAAATTTTCCAGAGTGCCATTCTGGAACTCCCACTCGGCAAGAACCTTTGCCGCCAGTAACGGCGCCTGGGTATGAAAATTTGCAGCCATATTCATGGATATGGAATGTGAATGCGCCCGCAGGACAGCTGTGAACGCAATGGCCATAATGGCAGCTGCCACCATGATTTCCAGCAGGGTAAACCCCTTTTCATCTGCCCGGATCAAGGCGCACATATCCTTTGTGGATTTGAGTGGGAAGAAACGGCTCCACAACAAGTGAAAAATTGCGGCCGTCTGTATCTGAAAGATGGATGATGGCCCAGTCTGAGTATCCTTTTTTGTCAAACCGAATGCAGGGTGTTGAATTCATCTGAGCCGGCGGGATGAAAAACTCAATGTCATCAATGCGGACATCTGACGGCAATGGAAAACGACTGCTGGCTTCTGTATCGGGAAGATCTGGCGCAGGAGGGCGCTCTCCCATATAAATAAAATTTGTTGCGGTTTGAAAACACATGTACAGGTCTTTGTTCTGGATTCGTGCGTTTTGTCTGAGGTTTTCAATATTGTAGACAATCTGGTTGACGGTGATTTTTGTATCATCCCGGATAATCCTGTGGCTGAATTCCGGCACAGCAAACAGTACCAGAAGGCTGATAATCGACATCACAACAATCAGCTCGATGAGTGTAAAACCAGATGAAAAAATGTGGTTATTCAATTTCCCAGCTTTTAATATCCTTGTTTTTGTCTTCTCCGCCAGGAACGCCATCCGCACCATAGGAGATAATATCAAAATCGCCGTGGGTGCCGGGACTCAGATAAATAAAGTCATTGTCCCACGGATCTTTGGGAACCCTTTTTTTGTCCAGATAGCCCCCTTTTTTCCAGTTTCCTGCCCCGCCTTCTTTGTCCGGCGGTTCAATCAGCGCCTTCAGCCCCTGTTCGGTGGTTGGATAGTCGCCATTGTCCAGTTTGTAAAGCTTCAGAGCGGTTGTCAGGGCGGTGATATCCATCTGGGCCTTGATGATCTTTGCATCATCTGTTCTGCCCATAAATTTGGGAACAATCATTCCGGCAAGAATCCCTAAGATAACAATCACCACCATCAGTTCGATTAATGAGAATCCGCGACAATCTGTTATGAATTTTTTTTGCATGTGACCGATGACCTCCGCCATGTTTCAGTGCGATCGCATCAATGATGCGCATTGAACCGTTAAAAAATAATGATTTTATATTTTCAAATCAAGCCTTGCAAGTTTAATCCATTGCTTGTATCAGATAATCAATTCATTGAAAACAGGGAAGGAGGCTAAAATAACGGTGAAAAATACAGAATCAGCAGGCTGTTTTGTCTTTCTTGCCGCCTTGCTGATCATTTTCATCGCTCCGTTCGTATTTGTTCAGGGGCTTTATGATTATGTCATTCTTCCGCAGTCAGCCGTGATTCAGGTCTCTTTTTCCGTGCTGACAGGATGGTACCTGTTGACCTGTCTGAGATATCAAATCCCCATACAGGTGAAAAAACATCTGCTGAATGCAGCGGTTTTGTTTTTTCTTATCTGGACACTGTTGTCCTGTTTTCATGCCCACAATCAGTATGAAGCGTTCAGGCAATGGGGGCACTGGGCAGCCTGCGGCGTGGTTTTTTTTCTGCTTCAGCAACTGCTGGTGTCACTGTCCCGGATATATCTGCTGGTGTATGTGGTCTATGTCGCCGGGGTACTCATTGCCGTCATCGGTACAGGCCAGCACCTTTTTTTGATTGATGTCATTCCCCAGGCGGTTGCACCTGCGGCAACCTTTGCCAATAAAAATATGGCAGCCCAGTTTATGACCCTGACATTTCCACTGGGATTTGTTCTGTTTTCAGGAACTGCCCGGCAATCAAAGAAATGGCTTGCTGTCTGTGGCAGCACAGTGATGCTCGTGTTTCTTTCCTATACCCAGACACGGGCAGCCTGGGTGGCGGTTGGGTTTGAACTGATACTCCTGGTCGGGGTCGGTCTGGCGTTGGCAGCACGGAAAAAACAACCGTTCTGGAGCCGGAAAAGAGCAGCGGTGCTGACTGGT
>JAABSK010000289.1 GCA_011390435.1 Desulfobacteraceae bacterium
ATCGCCGTCATGACCGGGAGATGATTCAAGATAATAAAGACGATACCTATCCCAAGGGTTCTCGCATTGTTTCCGGAACCATTGTTGCAGTTCTGCATGGAACCGGTTTTTGACATCCTTTATGGTTTTCATCCTTTCATCTCCCTGGTTCACAGTATTGGTTCCAACAAAAAACACTGGCCCCACTCGCAGAAATAAAACCGCTCATATGTTTCCTGGCACAGCTCACACAGGTCATGACCACCCCGGCAGGTCCGGCATGGTGTTTCCTTCAATGGCCCGGATGCGCCGCAGCGCTCGCACTTGGGTATCATGCTTTAAACCTCCTGTGGGAAAAATTCTTCGGCCGCATTCCTTGCCGCCTGTCTGGTGCTACCGGCACAGGTCAACCATCAGTATGCTGTTGTCATGATTCTGAAGTATGTCATGATCAACCAGATCTTCCGCCGGTGAGATTCTGCACTCCTGGGTCATTTATGGCAGCGGTCAGGATCTGTCAAGAATAAATGCTTTTTGGTGATGATGGAGACCATTTCAACACTTAACTTTGGACGGTCCATGTTGAAACTCATTAGCCCCCGATATTACAAACCCTTCTTCTCCTCCCAGCACCTGCCACCAATAATAAAGAATGGTGAAAGGCAAGAAAGAACCGGGACGAACATCCACCAGCGCAAATCGGGATGCCCGAGTCCGCCAAATGTCCACACCGTCCAAACTATAGAAAAAAAGAGCACCAGATAGCCGGGAATCATCAGCTTCCAGTAACGGGTTGCCGGATACCGCCATGGTACAAACATAAACCCTGAAGTCATACCCGCGGCAAAGAGACACAACCCGATCGCCCCATCGATGGCAAATCCTTGTACCATACGGATTATAGCAATTGCCATTACCCAAAGAAACATGCCGGACCAGCCGCCGACCCAGCCAAGTTTTTCTCCTCTGCGCAGATGCTTTGCCATACACCAGTTCCCCCGTTAATATGTCATCAATCCGGAATAATCTGAAACACAGCAGCCTCGATTCTGGACTTCTTGCACACCGACACTTGCCGGGCTTCTTGTAAGCTTTTCTGTCCTTGAACACAAAGCCGCAGCTCAGGCAGGAGTAAGGTGTTATTTTAATCTGTTTTTTCTGGTGGCGGATACTTTTTTCAATTGACGGCAGGTGGGAGTATGCTTCTTTCTCACGGATCCGCAGGGCCTTTGAAAGATCTCTGGCTTTCATGGGCTCAGCTTCCAGGCAACGGATGATCTACTCTCTGGCAATCAACGACAGCCATCTGGTCACTGTTCCCGCCCATGATGGGACAATCCCTCCAGCTTATCCAGCCACCCGGTTATGTCAGCGGCCCCGCTGCGAATCTCCTGGATGGCATCAGCCCTGGATTTCTGTCCGGCAACGTGACTGCTCCAACAAATGACCATTCCGGTCAGCCTGTTCATCACCTGTTCCTGGTTGTGTTTCTCATCGTCAGGACTGGATGGGTCATCTTTTCTGATTGTGTTCATGGACTCGCCCTCCTTTCTGGTAGTCTCCACAGACCCAGTCATCATGGGAAGAAAACAAACTGTGTCATTTTTTTTGGGACAGCTTCCGAGCTGTTTCAGGCAACACATATTTTTTGTGAGGCCCATCGGGTACACCATGATTAACCGGAGACCTGCCAATGTCCACAAGATAGACTGCTTGGGCCAGTTTCTGCAAAGCACGCCGGATGCTTCCCAACTGAGAATTTGTGCATTCAAACATAGTTTTATTTTTAAAGACAAGGCCGGTCATCACCATGGTGTCAATAATTTGATCCGGTTTTGCATTAAATATTTCCAGGATAGCCCTTTGATTTTTACCGAGTCTTATGCCCATGATTGTGCTCCTGGTAGTTTTGGTGTGATATTTTTTTCATCTGTCCGCAACCAGCTCTACATGCCGGCTGCCAGACCAATATATTCATTTCCCATCCGGACATGGCGTTCATGTTTTTTTGTAACAGACAGGCAGAGAAAAATCCAGATAAAGAGCAGAACTGCATAAAAACAGCTCCGGAGGTTGCATGGAATTATTTTTGCCCGGGCATTGCCCAGGACTTTTCTACGTGAAAGGGCAATTTTAATCTGCTGGTGTAAAAATATCATGTCATACAGAATCCCCGCTGTGGAAGATTTGTTTTTTTTTCTAAAGCATCTGAGATGGCCCCAATTTGTTTGATCCAGTACCCATCTGAAATGTCCCAGAGAAATCTATTGCCGCCGCACCTTTACATACATCACAGGAATGCCTCGCCTGCCTGTTTGACAGCTATTCAGACATGACTGGCACAAGCACTCGTAAGTCCAGACATAGGCCTAATAGGTATAAACAAAAGCCTCACGCAACGCCGGTCTTTTCCTCAGCTGGTAAGTGTCTATTGATTATATATAAACAAGCTTCTCCCTTCAGCAACCGCGCATGAAATAATCCCCCCGCGTGCAATTATCGGGTTCAAACCCGGCCAGGTCATTTGTTTTATCATTGCCGGCATGATCCGGCCAAAGGAGTTCCCATGGAACAAAAAATACGGATTGACCGCTTTGATACAGTCCTACTTAGCTGTCAGGACTGTATCAAAGTTTTGGGGTTACTCATTTTTCATTGAGGTCTCAAAATATAGTATCAGCATGTTTAACCATGTAATTTCAACAAAAAAAGGAGAAGGAAGATGGCGAAACCAATTTGGGCCGGTAAGGGCGAAAACGAATTCAAAGGCAAATTTAATTCTGCATTGGATCGTTCATGGTTAGTTACCTGGGAGGAAGATGACGAGGGTGGAACCACCACCTTTGAAAACCAGGGTGGTGGAGAGGACGGTGAATTCACTGACAGCAACGACTTTTTTTATCTGGCTGCCGGTCAGGGCTGGGATTATGAAGGGGATACTGCCCTTATAGTACCTGAAATAGACGGATTGGGCGGCGCTGACCAACTCATCCTGCAAGAAGATGCAACGATTCTTGACGGTTTCTTTGCAAACATCGAGAACATAACGGTGTTGAAGCTGTTTGATGGGAAAGGTGCGGAAGATGATTACGAATTTGCAGGAAGCCAGGTCACCCTGGCAGAAGAAGCCCAGGAAGCAGGCATCCGGGAAGTCACAGGTGGTCCTGGTGATGACGTGATTGATTTCAGCGGATATAAACTTGAATCTGAATCAAATGATGACTCCGAAGATGAGGTTGCAGATCCCCTGGAAATCATCATCAAAGGTGGGGCTGGTGCGGATGAAATGACAGCAAGCGTCGGCAATGATACCTTTATCTGGAAAGCCGGTGATATGGAAGGTACCAATGGCGATCATGCCGGGTTCGAAACTGATGGATATATAGGCAGCTTATTTGATGTGATTATAAATTTCAACACAGACGGAGAAGATGTACTTGACATCTCCGAGCTGCTCATTGGTTTTGATTGCACTTTTGGTGAAGCAGAAACTGACCAAGAGAGACTGGATTATTTAACAGACTGGGTAGTGTTCGAAGATGAAACTCTTTACGTCGATATTGATGGAGCGGGAGAAGACCATGATTCAGAAGCACTTGTCTCTCTCCAAGGTGTGACAGAATTCGATCTGTTGACTGATCTTACCGTATGCTGATAATACCTTGACCTCATAGCACTCTGGCCCGCCGCTCCTTCAAAGCGGCGGGCCTTTTTTTCTGCAAACCCCTCGGAGCCCGGCATGAAAGATACCGACCATCTGGTGCAGCAATACCGTACCCACCGTGTTGGGAGTTCAGATGCGTGCAAATCGGCTATATTTAATGATTGTTTTTAGAGCGTTTCAGCCTTTGGGGCATACCTTCTTATTCGGAAA
>JAABSK010000290.1 GCA_011390435.1 Desulfobacteraceae bacterium
CATGGCTGCCGGAATATACGCGGTGACCTTGGCACCGGCCAGGGGCCGTTCCTGGACCAGGGTAACGACCTTTACCCCGTGGGTATACCATTCTTCAGGCAGTTTTTTGATGGGGGTGACCATGACGATCAGTCGGGGTTTGCCGCTGGGGGTCAGAAAATCCGGACTGGAGCCCCCGGTGATCACAATGCGGATATTGGCCTCATCTACAAGGGGATTTTTTTTGAGTGTTTCAAGAACAATCTGTTTGATCTGTTCACCGGTCCATGGCAGGGCCAGCCCGATTTTTTTACCAGATTCCTTGAGGCGATCGATATGCTCGTCAATGAAATAGGGCATGCCGTGGAAGGTGCGCATGATGTCACAGATGCCGATTCCCCGTAGCACAGCCAGGTCGTCCACCGGGATCACGGCCTTGTGGCCGGCAACAAATTCACCATCCACATAATAAATTGTCATTTAAAGAATCTCCTTGAATTTGATGACGCGAGTTTTTATATTAAACAATCATGTGTAATTCACTGATAAGTATTTCCATTCAGGGGCGCAAGGGGGGGGCATGGTTTTTTTTTGGAAAACGGTATCGCTAACAAACAGATCCACCCCCCTCCGGGATTGAATCTCTATGACCACAGTGTGCCGACAGTTTACGGATGTGATGACCCGGGAAAACACCCTTGCTGAAGATCGGTTTTCCCCTGTGATTGTGTGCCGCAGCTGCTTGTTCACTGTGACGGATCCGGAACAGCGTATGACTGTGGAGGGAGCTTTTCTCCATACCTTTGCCAATCCCCACGGACAAGTATTTGAGATCGGCTGTTTCCGCCGGGCACCGGGATGTTCTCAAGGATCGGCACCTTCCATGGAATTTACCTGGTTTGCCGGATATGCCTGGCAGGTAGGCATCTGTGGCAACTGCGCCGCGCATCTGGGATGGATATTCACTGCGGATCCACATCAATTCTATGGACTGATACTGGAAAAGCTGCACTTGCCATGAAACGGCCCTGGGTTGTTGTTTTTATCATGTCGTCATGTTAATGACATCTTTGGTCTGTCCGGCCTGTTTAATGCAATTTAAATCATGAAAAGGAATAGAGATGAACGTTCTTGTGACAGGTGTGGCCGGGTTTATCGGTTACAGCCTGACGGCCCGCCTTCTGGATATCGGACATGATGTCCACGGCATTGACAACCTCAATGACTATTATGATGTCAACCTGAAACTCAGCCGTCTGGATCAGCTCAGGGAACGGCCCGGTTTCTGTTTTCAAAAGCTGGATCTGGCGGACCGGAAAAACATCCAGGCCCTGTTTGACTCCCAGGCCTTTGACTGTGTGGTCAACCTGGCGGCCCAGGCCGGGGTGCGTCACAGCATTGAAAACCCGGCCGCCTATGTGGACAGCAATCTGGCAGGATTTGGGAATGTTCTGGAAGGATGCCGCCACAGCGGGGTCAAACATCTGGTGTATGCCTCCTCCTCTTCGGTGTATGGCTTGAATACCCGTATGCCTTTTTCCGTTCACCAGAACGTGGACCATCCCATCAGCCTGTATGCCGCCTCGAAAAAGGCCAACGAGCTGATGGCTCATGCCTACAGCTACCTTTACAGTCTGCCCACCACAGGGCTGCGTTTTTTTACCGTTTACGGCCCCTGGGGTCGGCCGGATATGGCTTTGTTTCTTTTTACCAAAGCGATGCTGAACGGAGAGCCCATCAAGGTGTTCAACAACGGCAACATGCAGCGGGATTTTACCTATATCGATGATATTGTGGAAGGTGTCATCCGGGTCATGAATCAGATTCCGTCTCCGGATCCAGACTGGTCATCGGACCGGCCGGATCCCTCAGCCAGTCCCGCACCCTACAGGCTTTACAATATCGGCAACAACCAGCCCGTGGCATTGATGGATTTTGTCCGGGCCATCGAAGCCGCCCTGGGAAAAAAGGCAAAGATTGAATACCTTCCCCTCCAGGCCGGTGATGTGCCTGCCACCTGTGCCGATGTCAACGATCTGATGGCAGATACGGGTTTCAAGCCTGCTACGCCGGTGACCCGGGGAATCGAACGCTTTGTGGACTGGTACCTGGCATATTACGGCAAATAGGATTCAAGCCAGGGCACGGGATACGATTTCATAGACATTTTCAGACAAAGACGGATCTGCCATCAGCGCTTCAAGGGACTTTTTCATCAAGGCTTGCCGGGCCGGGTCATATTTTTTCCACTGATTGAAACAGGTGGCCAGGCGGGCTGCGATCTGGTGGTTGATCCGGTCCAGTTCAAGGATCTTTTGGGTGACAAAGTCATATCCGCTGCCTTTTCTGTCATGAAAACGGATCGGATTGTTCATGGCAAACCCGTAGATCAGAGCCCTGACCTTGTTGGGGTTGGCAAGGGTGAAGTCCGGGTGGGCTGCAAGGCGGGTCACGTTTTCCAAAGTGTCGGGCAGAAAAGAGCACGCCTGCACCTGGAACCATTTGTCCAGAACCAGTTTGTCATGGGACCATTTGTCATAAAACCGGGCCGCGCTTTTGTGTTTCAGGGTTTGGTTGGTGTGGGAAAGAATTCTTAAGGCGGCAAATTCATCAGTCATATTCCGGGCTGTTTTAAATGCTGTAAAGACCAGATCATCGGTTTCTTTCATGCCAAGGGCTCCCATGAAAGACAGGGCCAGATTTCTCAGGCTCCGATCCGCAGTATCCTGAAAAGAAATGCTGTCTGGATCCGAATTGCCGCAGACTTCAATGGTTTTTAGAAAAAAAGGTTTGAGCACCCCGGCCAGATGGGTTTTTAAAAATTGTCTGGCCATGTGGATGGCATCCACATCAATGATTTCAAAGGGGTTTGCCAGTTCGGTTTCCTGTGGGATGGCAAGGGTTCTGGCGATAAAGGCCCGGTCGGCAGCCGGGTCTGTCAGTGCGGTTTCAAACGCGTTGATCAGGTGCGGAGAAACGGTCATCGGCCGGTTCTGGCCAATGGCTGCCACCAGTTGTTGGATCTCCTTGACAAAAAGGGTCTGGGCCGCATCCCACCGGTTGAAAGGATCGGTATCACGGGCCATGAGAAACGCCAGCTCATCGTCTGAAAAATCGGTTTTGAGCCGGACAGGGGCGGAGAACTGCCGGAATACCGACGGCAGGGTGCCGGGTTTTACATTTCTGAAAACAAAGGTGTGAGAAGGTTCGGTCAGCTGGAGCAGGGGGCTCTGCTCAGGTATCACCTCTTTGCCGTCTGGATGTAACTGACGGCTGATTTCAGGAATCACCTCTGTGCCGTCGGGTTCCATCAGTGCAAACTGCACCGGGATGTGCAGCGGCTGTTTGATCTTTTGATTCCGGTCGGGCAGGACTGCCTGGGTGAAGGTCAGGGTCAGTTCACAAGTCTCCGGGTCATAGGATCTGTGTAACGTCACCCGGGGAGTGCCAGACTGGGTATACCATCGTTTGAACCGGGTCAGGTCTATCTGGCCCGCTTTTTCCATGACAGATAAAAAATCTTCCACAGTGACGGCCGATCCGTCAAACTGCTTGAAATACAGGGTTATTCCCTCCTGGAATTTTGTTTCTCCCAGCAGCTGGTGGATCATTCTCACCAGTTCCGCCCCTTTTTCATACACCGTCATGGTATAAAAGTTGTCCATCTTGATATAGGAATCCGGCCGGACCGGATGGGCCATGGGACCGCTGTCTTCTGGAAATTGAAACGCCCTGAGTTTTTTCACGTTGGCAATTCGCTCCACCGGCCTGGAGTTCAAATCTGATGAAAACTCCTGGTCCCTGAAAACGGTCAAACCTTCCTTCAGGCTGAGCTGGAACCAGTTCTTCAGGGTCACCCGGTTTCCGGTCC
>JAABSK010000291.1 GCA_011390435.1 Desulfobacteraceae bacterium
AAAAAGGAGAATCAAAATGAAAGTTGTTGCATTTAACGGAAGCCCGCGGAAAAAAGGAAATACAACCGGATGCATTCAAACGGTATTGACGGAGATTGAAAAAGCCGGCATTGAAACGGAAATGATCATGGTCGGCCCCCAGAAGGTCAGGGGATGCCTTGCATGCTATACCTGCCTTAAAGAACGAAACGAAAAATGTGTGATCGATGATGATCCGGTCAATGAATGGATTCAGAAAATGAAAGATGCCGATGGGATTCTTCTGGGGTCTCCGGTTCATTTTTCCGGTGTGTCAGGTACCATGAAATCTTTTCTGGACAGGGCTTTTTTTGTCAGCACCATGAACGGCAACCTGTATCGTCACAAAGTCGGTGCGTCAGTTGCTGCGGTTCGAAGATCCGGCGGAGTTCCGACAATGGACACCCTGAATCATTATCTGAGCTATTCTGAAATGTTCATCCCCAGCGGGAATTACTGGACAGTGGCACACGGGGCAACGCCTGGTGAAGTGGCGCAGGATGCCGAAGGCCAGCAGATCATGGAGCTTCTGGGTAAAAATATGGCCTGGCTGATGCAGGTAATCGAAATCGGCAGCAGAGAAATTGCACCCCCGGCCAGTGTGGGGAAAATTGCCACCAATTTCATTCGATAAAATGAGAATGGAAAACAGGTTTTTTTCAGGAACTGCAGGACAGCATGGAACATCCTGGTGTTGTTTTTGCCCAGTCCGGGCGCTTTTGTGCATAAATTGATTTTTCCGGCTGCGCGTCATAGGGCCGGCAAAGCAGTTCCAAAAGGTCATGGATCATTGAAAAATCCCCGGTTTCGGCTTTTTCAATGGCCTGATGGGCCAGATAATTTCTCAGAACGTATTTTGGATTGACCTGGTTCATGCGTCGGCGGCGCTCCTGCCGGGTCAATCCGTCTCTGGCGGCACAACGGGCATATTTTGTGGTCCACTGGACGAGCTGATCCATATACACGTCTGTGATCTGAGAGGTGTCATACCAGGCATCTTCCAGAGGCCTGAAAAAGGCTTGATGGTTGATGCTGCGGTCCAGCAGGCTGTCGATATCCAGCCGGGCCAGGGCGCGGAAAAACAGGGTCATGTCTGTTTCCGCCCGGGTAAGCAGGTGCGTCAGATCATGGATCAGCCGGGTATCCTGGTCCGGGTCGAACCGGGTTAATCCCAGTTTGGCCGCCATCATGGCATGGTATTTTTTCTGGTAATCCTGATCATAGTGGTCCAGGATATCCTGAAGGGGCTGGGCCTTTCCAACAAGGGGATAGATGGCATTTCCCAGCTGTGCAAGATTCCACAGGGCGATTTTGGGCTGGTTTCCAAAACAATAGCGCCGCATTCCAGCATCTGTGGTATTTGGTGTCCAGGACGGATTGAAATCTTCGAGCCATCCATAGGGGCCATAATCGATGGTCAGGCCGGTAATCGACATGTTGTCCGTGTTCATGACGCCGTGGACAAACCCCACCCGCATCCAGTGAACGATCATCTGGCAGGTTGCTTTGCAGACCGCCTCAAACCATTGGAGATAGGTTTCTGGCCCGGGATCTTTCAGCAATGGAAAATCTGCCCGGATGGTGTGGTCGGCCAGTTGTTTTAAAAGCGCGGTATCCTTCCTGGCAGCAAAGAGTTCAAAATTGCCGAACCGGGTGAACGACGGCGCCACCCGGCAGACAATGGCTCCGGGTTCATGCCTGGGATGGCCATCGTAGAACATATCCCGCTCCACAGATTCTCCTGAAAGAATCAGGCTCAGGGCCCGGGTGGTGGGAATCCCCAGGTGATGCATGGCTTCGGAACATAAAAATTCGCGCACAGATGAGCGCAGCACGGCAAACCCGTCTGCATTCCGAGAATAGGGTGTGGGGCCGGCGCCTTTGAGTTGAAGCATCTGAATTGTTTTTCCGGGGGAAACCAGTTCACCAAGGTTGATGGCCCTGCCATCCCCCAGTTGTCCGGCCCAGTTGCCGAACTGGTGGCCGCCGTAACACATGGCAAACGGATCCATTCCCGGCATCAGGCGATTCCCGGAAAAGACCTGCAGAAAGTCGTCAGACGCGCTGTACGTTTCTGAAAACCCCAGAAGATCTGCGGTTTGGTTTGAAACAGCCACCAGTTCGGGATGTTTCACCGGCCGGGGCATGACTCTGGAGTAAGCCGCACCTGTGACGGTTCGCCTGAAATTGTCAGGTTCAGGATCTGCCGGCAGGGTTTTCACAAACCGGTTATCAAATTGGTACCGTGTCATACCGGTTTTACCACCCCGGTCCCCTCGCACACGGGACACGCATGATCCGGTTCGCAGATGCAGTCATCCACTCCGGTTTGATCATCCTGAGTTCTCCATTCCATATCACACTCGCAGTGACCGACAATGAATTTTCTCCCGTTGCATTCAGGGCAGACCGTTTTTGATTTCATGTGGACTCCTTTGGCCTTGTTCGGGTTGTGGTTGATACCAGAACATAAGACATTTTAACGCAATGTAAATGTCAGGAAATCAGAGCGTTGGCGTGGGCTGATCAGTTTTTTGGCGGGGCCAGCCATAAAAAATAGGCAGCGACCAGCAGGGCAAACCAGATAAAAAAGGTCAGGGGAAAACAAAAAAACGTGTCGACAAACACGGCATTTTCAATTGCTTCTTCCGAAGGGCCCTGTTTGCCAGCCTTCAGGATAAGGGCATATGAAATCCCCAGAAGGCCGTAGGAGATATTATAGGCCAGTCCTTTGAAACTCAGGACCGTGGCCCGCATCGCAGAAGACGCGGCCCGGTTGAGGTAGAAACTGACGAAAAATCCAGTGAAATACATGGCGCAGAAGGTGATCAATGCGGGGATCATGCCCCAGTAAGACCAGAAAAAGTTCATGGTCAGCAGCCCTGTTCCGGCAAGCAGGGCTGTGACAAAGACGGCAGCGGCAGGTGTGCCTTTGCTGGCAATCCTGTTGGCGATCTTCGGAATGACCAGCCCCAGCAGGGCCACCAGCGATCCCAAAAGACCGAACACAGATTCCGGCAGGTCAATCATCCGGTAATACTGGCTGGAAAGGGTGATGACCATGCGGATCAGGCCATCGAACATCATGCCGAAAAGAATCACTGCAAGGGCAAAAGGGGTATGGATGATCCAGATACCGGCTTTGAGTGTCAGTGCGGCAGCCTGGGCAGGGCTGGGGGATGTCTGGCTGTCTGCCTGGCTGTCGGCTTGGGGGTCTGTCATTTTAAGGGTGGTGATAAAGGCGCAGATGGCAAGCCCAAAGGTCAGGTAAAGGGGAAACCGCATGGTGATTTCCTGGGTCATGGGGATGTTCACGCCAATGGATCTGAAAAAAAGATCCATCAGGTTGGGATCGTAGACCGCCGCACCAATGCTCATGGCCACGATAAAACCAATGGATTGAAACCGCGTCAGTACTTCCAGAACGTTGCCCCAGTGTTCTGGGTTGCCGTCTGCGGTCAGTGAATCATAGGCAATGGCTTCGTCTGCTCCGCTGGCAGCAGCTTCTGCAAGTCCGCTGAGCACCCGGTTCACCATGAACACCATGAAAATGATCCAGGGATCAACCCGGGGAATAAAGGTGATGATGCCGATCTCCACAATCATGGTGGCGGTGGCAAAAACCAGGAGGCGTTTCCTGCCGACAATATCAGCCAGAGCGCCTGACGGAACCTCTGCCAGAACAATGGTGGCGGCCCAGATGGCATTGAGCAGGGCAAACTGGGCCACGCTCAGGCCGAAATCCAGAAACAGAATGGTGAACACCGGATAGTAGAACCGGGAATTGAAAAACACCCTGAACGCAATGAAC
>JAABSK010000292.1 GCA_011390435.1 Desulfobacteraceae bacterium
CGGAAGGTTTCAGCTCCGGGCTCAATGTGAGGGTAATAACAAGATGTTTATGGCGGACTTTGTGAACTACTATCTTTCTGCCGGTTTACAGCAGGAGTCATTGTATCTGCCGAAACGATCATGAAACAGGCTTTCGTCAAATCGATCGTTTGGATAGAAAACCTTCTTTTGTATCGTAAATATCGATTGCCTCTCCCATGGAAAACCGTTTGCCGGCATTTGACAAGACTGAATATTCACGGTATCGTTCTTTGATTTTGTTTATATTTATCAGGTAAAAACGCATGAAAACCAACAACTGCATTCACCAGATCCGCACTTCCATTCAACAGGGCATTCACCCTGAACCGCCGAACTTTGAACAATTTCAGCAGACCAGTGTCATCGCCTTGTTCCTGTTTAATTCAGATCCTGAACTGCTGTTCATTCAAAAGGCAGATATTCCCGGATATCCCTGGGCCAACCAGATGGCGTTTCCTGGCGGGCATATGGATGAAATCGACCAATCAACCCTGGACACGGCCCTCAGGGAACTGGCAGAAGAAATGTGCATCCAGCCTGAAAATGTGGACGTCATCGGCTCCCTGGGCCATTTTCAGACCATCAACAACAAAAACATCGAAGCCTGGGTCGGCATATGGAATCAGAAAGATATTATCAAACCGGATGCTGCTGAAATTTCACGGGTGATTCATATCCCTTTCAAGCACCTGGTGCAACTTCATAACGAGCTGGGATATGCTGGAAAAGAAGCCAATATCATGACGGTAAAATACCCGTATGACGACATTCTGATCTGGGGGGTGACTGGCAAGATTGTCCACCATCTGATTGAACTGATGGGTCAGAACACTCAGTGATTTCTGGACCGGCGTCTCAGCCGGAGCCCGGTTTTCACCACCAGAAACAGGCTCAAAAAAGCCAGGGCGCACGGGAACCATACATGGGCAGAGAATTCAGCCCTGGCTGACCCCACAACCATGCCCGCAACTGCAAAACAAAAAACCAGGGTCATGACAATGATCATCCCCCAGCAGGCAGGCGCAGAATCATACCAGGGGGAGATGGGCTTTCGAAAAAACGGGTTTTGATCCAGGTGCATATGATTTCCATTTAACCACGGTTAGACCACAATATATAGATTTTTATTCTTGACAAATAACAACATATTGAATAGATTTCAGTCTCAGCAGTTCTGTGTGCTGTTTTAAAAGCGTATCACTCGCTGAAACCATAAGTTAATTTCAATCAGATTTCAAGGGGCGGACACATGTTTGAGCAAATTAAAAAACGGAACGGAAGGGTTGTGGAGTTTGACCCGTCAAAAATCACCAATGCCATCCAGAAAGCAGGCGAGGCAACCGGTGAGTTTGATGAAAGAGAGGCAAAAAAACTGACCATGCGGGTCATTTCCCTTGCCAGAGACCTCAGACTTGGCTCCACCCCGGAAGTTGAAGAGATCCAGGATATTGTTGAGCGGGTATTGCTGGACTCACCGTTTTATAAAACCGCCAAAGCTTATATCATTTACCGGGAACAGCACAACCAGATCCGGAGAATCGCCATCAAGGAAAATGTCGATCTCATGGATTCCTACATCGGCAGGATGGACTGGAAGGTCAAGGAAAACAGCAATATGAGCTACTCCCTCCAGGGGCTGAACAATTACATTTCTTCAGACATTACGGCTGAATACTGGCTGAACAAAATCTATCCGCCGGATATCAGAAATGCCCATTACCGGGGAGATCTGCACATTCATGACTTGAGTCTTCTGTCGGTTTACTGCGTGGGATGGGACCTGCAGGACCTGCTGCTTGAAGGGTTCAAAGGCGTGGCTGGAAAAGTGGAGTCCTCACCTCCCAAACATTTCAGAAGCGCCCTGGGCCAGATTGTCAATTTCTTTTATACCCTTCAGGGTGAAGCAGCCGGTGCCCAGGCCATGTCCAATTTCGATACCCTTCTGGCACCGTTTATCTGGTCGGACAATTTATCCTACCGCCAGGTAAAACAGGCTCTGCAGGAGTTTGTGTTCAATATCAATATCCCCACGCGGGTGGGATTCCAGACCCCGTTTACCAATATCACCATGGACCTGAATGTACCTTCTACCCTGAAAGACACACCTGTCATTATCGGCGGAGAATACCGGAAACAGACCTATGGCGGATTCCAGGCAGAAATGGATATGCTCAATGCCGCATTTGCAGAGGTGATGATGGAAGGCGATGCCAAGGGCCGGGTATTTACCTTTCCCATTCCCACCTACAACATTACTGAAGACTTTGACTGGGGCAACCCCAACCTGGAAAACATCTGGAAAATGACTGGAAAATACGGCATTCCCTATTTTTCCAATTTCGTCAATTCCGACATGGACCCGGAAGACGCCCGGTCCATGTGCTGTCGGCTCCGGCTGGACAACCGGGAACTGAGAAAACGGGGTGGCGGACTGTTCGGCGCCAACCCCCTGACCGGATCCATCGGTGTCGTGACTTTGAACCTGCCGAGAGTCGGCTACCTGGCAGCGGATGAAGCAGATTTCATCTCCCGGCTGGACGTCCTGATCAAACATGCGGCCGACTCCCTGAGTATCAAACGCAAAATTCTTGAAAAATTTACAGACGGCGACCTGTATCCCTATTCAAAATTCTACCTGAGAAAAATCAAGGAAAGTACCGGTGTCTACTGGCGGAATCATTTTTCCACCATCGGTATCCTGGGCATGAACGAGGCCTGCATCAACTTTATGGGAGAAAACATTGCCTCGGCCAGCGGACAGGCCTTTGCCATCCGGGTGATGGACCATATCCGCAGCAGAATTGAACAGCTTCAGGAACAGACAGATGAGATCTTCAACCTTGAAGCCACCCCTGCAGAAGGGACCACGTACCGGTTTGCCAGCAAGGACAAGGCTGAATTCAAAGAGATCATCTGTGCAAATGAAGCTGAATACCAGCAGGGAAAAGATCCATTTTACACAAATTCCACCCATCTTCCGGTGAATTATACCGATGACATCTTCGAAGCTCTGGAGCTTCAGGACCCGCTCCAGACCAAATATACCGGTGGAACCGTGCAGCACCTTTTCCTGGGAGAAGAGGTGTCAGACACCCAGGTGGTCAAAACAGTTGTGGACAAAATCTCCCGATCGTTCAAGCTGCCGTATTTTACCCTGACGCCGACTTTCAGTGTCTGCCCCTCCCATGGATACATTGCTGGCGAACATGAAAAATGCAACACCTGTGATGCCGACACAGAGGTGTATTCCAGGGTTGTCGGCTATCTGAGACCCGTAGGGCAGTGGAACAACGGAAAACAGACAGAGTTTCACATGCGCAAAACATTTTGCGTACCTGCATGATGCCGGCAATGAAAATCGGTGGATTCCAGAAAAATTCCCTGATTGATTTTCCCGGAACCATTGCATGCGTTGTGTTCACAAAGGGGTGTAATTTTTTATGCCCCTACTGCCACAATCCAGATCTGGTTTCCGGTCAGGATAACAGGGATAAAAATTCCTGGACCGAACAGGATATTTTCACCTTTCTGGAAAACCGCAAAGGCCTGATTCAGGGGGTGGTGGTCTCTGGAGGGGAGCCCACCCTGCAAAAGGGGCTGATCTCCTTTTGCAGCCGGGTCAAGGCCATGGGATATGCCCTGAAACTGGATACCAACGGCAGCCATCCTGAAATTGTACAGCAACTGATCGAAAACCATCTGGTGGATTATATTGCCATGGATATCAAAACATGTCCGGACCAGTACCATCTGCTTGCACACCCGGATTTCGATATTCAAACCATCCAGACCAGCATCCGCTT
>JAABSK010000029.1 GCA_011390435.1 Desulfobacteraceae bacterium
ATTGGTGGATGCCCACCAGATCGACCCGTCTTTTCGCTTGAGCCGGGCCTCGAAATTGTTCACTTTCCCTTCCCTGGAAAGGATCTGTAAAAACATTTCCCGCTCTTCCGGGACAAGATAAACCTCTTCAGCCATTTTCAGGCCGATGGCCTCTTCAACGGTATATCCTGAAAGGGCAGAAACAGACGGGGAAATAAAGGTGATTCGGCCGTCCAGATCGGTCCGGTAAAGCATGTCAGGTGTTCGGTCCACCAGCATCCGGTACTTTTCTTCAGTTGCGGCAAATGCTTTCTGGGTCTGGAGGCGGCGGGTGATCTCTTTTTGGAGCATCAGAAAAATCAGCACCGCTGTTGTGAAAATAAACCCCCATCCCTTGATGGTCTGTATCCGGGTCATATCTTCAGATTCTGTGAAGAAAAACAGGACCGCCTGATCGGAAAATAAAATCCACAGAATGGAAAAAATCAGATAGATGACAGCGATTTTGAATGCCGCCCGCGTTCCCGGGGTGAAATCGTTTTTTTTCATGGCCCAAATCCTTTTTCATCAGAGAAATTTTGATTCGAACAGTTCTTTTAATGGATAGTTAATTCTTCATGTATCGTCAAGGGCAAACCGTTGGGACGAATCGGATCAAAGGCAGTCTTTCCCGCTTCTTACTTCGATCTTGCCAAGGGGTCGGAATATTGATATACAAAAATCGTGCAAATTCATATAAATGGCAGCAGGATGACAGGACCAACTGTTTTGGATGATGGTAAAAAAGGGTGTTTTCTGGTTTTTGAGGGAATTGACGGGTCTGGAAAAAGCACCCAGATGAAGCGGGTGCAACAGCGTCTGCGAAAAATGGGGCATGATGTCTATGCCACGTTTGAACCGACGGACGGGCCGGTGGGGCAATTGATCCGGCAGATGCTCTCCGGAAAGATTCCCATTGATCAACGAACCCTGGCATCCTTGTTTGCAGCGGACCGGACAGACCACCTTGTCAATGACAAAAACGGGATCCGCAAAAAAGTGGATCAGGGAAAAATGGTGCTGTGTGACCGATATTATTTTTCATCCTATGCATATCATGCCCAGTATATTGACATGGACTGGGTCATTCATTCCAATCTGCTCAATGCCCGGATATTGAAACCGGATTTGACCATTTTTATTGATGTGGACCCAGAGGCATGCTTTCAGCGGATTGCAGAAAATCGCAGCGGGTTTGAAATGTACGAGAAACTGGATATCATGGAAAAGGTCCGGAAAAATTATTTTGCAGCATTTGATATGCTCAAGGAAACCGAAACAGTAGCCGTTGTCAATGGAAACTGCTCCGTTGAAACCGTTGAACAGGCAATTCTGGAGCAGATTAATCTTGTGTTGAAAAAAGGCGTGACCTGAAAGCAGGATCTGTATGGATGAAAACAAGCTCAGAACAATTTGTGTTATTGATGGCCAGGGCGGTGGTATCGGCTCGGTAATCATCAAAAAGCTCAAAGATCGGTTTGAGGAAAAAATAATGGTGGTTGCCCTTGGTACCAACGCCATTGCAACGGCACAGATGCTCAAGGCCCGGGCAAACAAAGGGGCTTCCGGCAGTAATGCCATTGTTCAGACCGTCCGGAAGGCTGATGTGATTGTCGGGCCTGTGGGCATTATCATTCCCCATGCCATGATGGGAGAGGTGACCCCTGTGATGGCAGAGGCTGTGAGCCTTTCCGATGCCAGGAAAATTCTGTTGCCGTTGAGTCAGGAAAATCTGGAAATCGTTGGGACCAGTCGACTGCCGTTGCCGCAGATGGTGGATGAGCTGCTGGACCAGCACTTATCTTTTTTATAAACAGGTACGAAGGAGCAGGCAAGTATGTGTGAAGCAAATGCATATTTAATTGAAAACGATCACGAGACGCTTTTAATGGAAGCGGTAGATAAAGTCGAACCAGATGAGGATGGCATCCGGCTGGTTTCCATTTTTGGCGAGCAAAAATTTATCAAAGGCAGCATTCATTCGCTGTCTTTAGTGGATCATAAAGTATATATCAAGCAGTGATGTGCGAAAAAGCGACCAGCCGTACCACAGAACAGCTACGGCTGATCGCTTTTATCAGCAGGTAAAACAGGCGTTACCACCCCAGCGTCAGGTAATCGTGTATTGAGTCTGCAGCAGCTCTTCCAGCACCCATTGCCAGGATCACGGTTGCCGCCCCTGTCACAATATCACCGCCTGCCCAGACACCTCTTTTGCTGGTTTTTCCAGTGGCAGGATCCGCAACAATGTTTCCCCAGCGGTTCAGGTTCAGTCCGGGTGTCGAGTGGGTCAGCAGGGGGTTGGCATTGGAACCGACCGATACCACCACCAGATCGCAGTCAATTCTGAATTCTGAGCCTTCAATGGGGACCGGACGTCTTCTGCCAGATGCATCTGGTTCTCCCAACTCCATTTTCAGGCACTCCATGCCGGTCAGACGGCCGTTTTCATCTCCGAAAAACCGGGTCGGGTTGGTCAAAAGGACAAATTCGATCTGCTCCTGTTCTGCATGGTGGAGTTCTTCCGCTCTTGCCGGCATCTCTTCACGGCTCCGCCGGTATACCACTTTGACGGATTCCGCACCAAGGCGCATGGCTGTCCGGGCGGAATCCATGGCCACATTTCCCGCCCCAAGAACAACCACATGTTTGCCCCGGGCAATGGGCGTGTCATATTCAGGAAACAGATAGCCTTTCATCAGGTTGGTCCGGGTAAGGTATTCATTTGCTGAATAAATACCGATGAGATTTTCGCCGGGCAGGTTCATAAAGCGTGGCAGGCCTGCGCCGACACCGATGTAGACGGCATCATATCCTTCATCAAAAAGCTCGTCAATACTGACAGAGGCACCCACAACAGCGTTGCACTGAATATCTGCGCCCATTTTTTTCAAAGACGCCACTTCTGATGCCACGATCTCCTTTGGCAGCCGGAATTCAGGAATGCCGTATACCAGAACACCACCGGGCTTGTGAAAGGCTTCAAAGATGGTGACGTCATGACCTTTGAGCAAAAGATCACCGGCAACGGTCAGTCCGGACGGCCCAGAACCGATCACTGCCACTTTTTTATTGGTTTTCCGGGCCACCTGCGGAACTTCTCCAGACCCGCTTTTCCGCGCATAGTCTGCGGCAAACCGCTCAAGGTATCCAATGGCCACAGGCTGGCCTTTTTTCCCGACAATACATCGGCCTTCACACTGCTCTTCCTGGGGGCAGACACGTCCGCATACCGCGGGAAGGGCATTGGTTTCCCATAATTTTTTTGCCGCACCCATGAAATCGTTTTCAGTAATTTTTTTGATAAATTCTGGTATTTTTACGGAAACCGGACAGCCTTCCATACACTGCGGATTTTTACATTGAAGACATCTTTGAGCTTCCGCAATAGCCATTTCCGGTGTAAGACCAAGGGGAACTTCTTCAAAATTCCTGCGCCGGACATCCGGGTCCTGCTCCGGCATTTTTGCCCGGGGCACTATCGTTTTTTTAGGGGTTTTATCTGCCATTTGTTCCTCCGTATCGCACGACCACATGGGGGTCTGATTTATTGTATTTTACATTTTTCATATGCTGCGTAGCTTTCTTTTTCAACATCGACATAGGATGCCAGGCGTTTTGCCAGTTCATCAAAATCCACTTGATGGCCGTCAAATTCAGGACCGTCCACACAGGCGAATTTGGTGTCATTGCCAACGGATACCCGGCAGCAGCCGCACATGCCTGTGCCGTCAACCATAATAGGATTCAGGCTGACAAATGTTTTTACATTTTTTTCCTTGGTGATCAGGCTGCAAAACTTCATCATGGGAATCGGACCGATGGCCACGACAAGGTCAATATCATTGTTTTCAAGGGTTTGTTTGAGCACATCCGTGACAAAACCGTGATGTCCTTTTGATCCATCATCTGTGCAGATATGGAGGGTATGGGAGGCTGCCGTCATCTTTTCTTCCATGATCAGCAGATCATAGGTCCGGGAGCCCAGGATCGTGGTGACGTCGTTTCCTGCTTTTTTTAATGCGCGGGTAATAGGGTGCAGTACGGCAATTCCTGTCCCACCGCCGACACAGACAACCTTTCCAAATTTTTCAATGTGGGTCGGTTTGCCCAGAGGGCCGATCAGTGCAAAATATTCATCTCCGACATTCAGATCCCTGAAACGGGCGGTGGATTTGCCGATCACCATGTAGATGATCGTGATGGTCCCTTTTTCCGGATCAGTGTCTGCCATTGTTAATGGAATCCGTTCTCCTGTTTCATCTGCCTGCAGTATCACAAATTGCCCTGGTTTGGCTTTTCGCGATATCCTCGGGGCCTCAATCTCGTTTAGAATAATGGTTCCTTTGGCCATTTCCTCACGATTGACAATTTTTGCCATACCTTCCTCCTGTTTAATAACCATATTTAACAGCCATTTGCTGAAAACATCCTGTTCAGGTTTGACCCTGCTTCAAAAAAGTCAATTCTTTCTCAAAAATATTCAATAAAATCAAGTAGAAAAGTTACTTCAAAACCAGAAAAAAAGATATCTTTTTTTTAAAAAAATCCAGACAGTGTATTTGATCCCTTTGTCTGGATTCAATTGCCGTGTAATTTCAAATGGTTTCCCGTTAAAATGCTGAAGCCATGGTTAAGGCTGTTAACCATAGTAAAATACTATGAAATTGTATAATGAAATTAGGTGGATACCGTGTGGTTTGTAACGCGGTTCATTGCATTTATTCTTGATTATTTAATTTTAATGTGTTTATGGTATCGGGTAAATGTTACTTACCGATAAACAGACAGGAAAAGGTGATAAATGACCCCTATGCTTACCCGTCAGCGGGACATTGATTTTGTTCTCTATGAACTGCTCCAGGTGGAAAGTGTATTGACCTCGGATAAATACAGGACAATGAACAGGAAAATGTTTGATATGGTTGTCAAGGCAGCCAGAGACCTCGCTTTGAAAGAAATTTTTCCCACGTATGTCGAATGTGACCAGGTGGGAGCCGCTTTTGAAAACGGTCAGGTCCGGGTGCCGGAATGCCTGAAAAAACCCCATCAGCTTCTTGTGGAAGGAGAATGGAGTGCGTTGACCGAGTCGCCTGAGTATGGTGGACAGGGGTTGCCGTTCACGATTGCCCAGGCTGCCATGGAATATCTTACCGGTGCCAATTACGTGCTGATCACCTATCCCATACTGAGCCACGGCGCAGGAAAGATGATCGAGCTTTACGGCACGCAAAAAGAGAAAGACCTGTTTCTGGAAAAGCTTTATACAGGGGTGTGGGGTGGATCAATGATGCTCACCGAACCTGAAGCAGGCTCCGATGTCGGTGCTTTGACCACAACAGCGACAAAAAATGATGACGGGACCTATCAGATCAGCGGCAGCAAGATTTTTATCACCAATGGTGATCAGAACCTGACAGAAAATATCATTCATCCGGTTTTAGCCCGGATTGAAGGAGCGCCTGCGGGAACCAAAGGTATTTCGCTTTTTATCGTTCCCAAAATATGGGTGAATGAAGATGGCTGCATGGACGCGCTGAACGATGTGGTGGTGACGGGTATTGAAAAGAAAATGGGACTTCACGGCAGCCCCACATGTGCGGTATCCCTTGGAAGCCGCGGACAGTGCCGGGGACTGCTTTTAGGACATCCTGGCCAGGGGATGGAGATCATGTTCCACATGATGAATGAGGTCCGGCTGGAAGTGGGTACCCAGGCGTTTACCAGTGCTAATCTGGCGTATTTATATGCCCTGGATTATGCCAAATCAAGGCATCAGGGCCGTCACATCTCCCAGCTGTCCAACCGGGAGGCAAAGCAGGTGCCCATTATTCAGCACCCGGATGTCCAGCGGATGCTGCTGAAAATGAAATCCTGTGTGGAAGGGCTGCGGTCATTGACCTTTTTTATTGCGTTCTGTTTTGACCAGAAAGTGATTGCACAGGACCCGGAAACAATTGCGCACTATACCGATCTGGTGGATATACTGACACCGATTGTCAAGGCCTATGCCAGCGAAAAGGGGTTTGACGTCTGCGTGGAGGCCATGCAGGTTTTTGGCGGGTATGGTTATACAAAGGAATTTCCCGTGGAACAGATTTTGCGGGACTGCAAGATCGCATCCATCTATGAAGGGTCCAACGGTATCCAGGCCATGGATTTTCTGGGCCGCAAAATCTCCGGAAAAAAAGGCGCCATGCTGGATGCTTTAATCAGGGAGATGGACAAAACCCTTCAGACGGCACGGGAGCATCAAGACCTGTCCGGGTTTGCGGATCAACTGGACCGTGCAATTCAGGCGTTCCAGGAACGCGCCCGAGCCATTGCCCAGGCGGTTTTTTCAGCGCAGGCCCCGTCTGCATTTGCCTGTGCCCATCCGCTTCTGGATGCCTGCGGTGATATTGTCATGGCATGGATGCTGTTATGGGGAGCAATCATTGCTGTGAAACATCAGGATGGAAAAGATCAGGCTTTTTATCGGGGTAAAATGAAGTCAGTACAATTTTTTATGGCAAGTGTTCTGCCGGTAACGATGGGTAAAATCAATACCATCTGTCCTGCAGACCATCCTGCAGTTGATGTGGATGCCAGTTTATTTTAAATTAAAGCGTATCGTTATACAGGAGTGATCAACAATGGAAGATGTGGTAATTGTATCTGGATGTAGAACAGCCATTGGTGCATTTGGTGGAAGCCTGATGTCCATGAGCGGGGCTCAGCTTGCAGCCGTGACAATGAAAGAAGCGATTAAACGGGCGGGTATCCGCCCGGAAATGATTGATGACATCCGTTACGGATGTTGCATGGAGTCCTGTGACACCCTGAATGTGACACGGGTGGGTGCGTTGCTGGCCGGTATTCCGGAGACGGTTACCGCAGTCACCATCAACCGGGTCTGCATTTCCGGAATGGAAGCCATGATTTCAGGCATGGCCATGATTCAGGCGGGTATGGCAGACGTCATTCTGGCCGGTGGAACCGAACATATGTCATCGGTCCCTTACAGTGTTCCCAATGCCCGATGGGGATGCCGCCTTCAGGATCAGGTGTTTGTGGACAACATGATCCATGCCCTTCATTGCGGGTCTCATGTGATTCCCCACCCGGAAGATGGTCCTGTGGATGAAACACAGGCACCGCTGAGCATGTTTGTGGGCAAACCGTATATTATGGGTCATACCACTGAATTTATTGCCCAGCATCTGGATATTTCACGAAAGGAGATGGATGAAGTGGCATTGCGAAGCCATAACCAGGCAGAACGGGCCACCCTTGACGGCTCTTTTGCAGAGGAGATTGTTCCGGTAATGGTTCCGCAGAAACGCAAAGATCCCCTCTGTTTTGACAAGGATGAACATTTCAGGCCCGGTATGACCATGGAAAAACTGACCGCCCTTCCACCGGCGTTTGTTCCGAAAATCGGAAAAGTGACTGCTGGCAACTCTTCAGGGATCAACGACGGGTCCACCGGTATGGTCATCATGTCTGCTTCAAAAGCAAAAGCCCTTGGCATTACGCCCATTGCCCGGATCAAAGCCACTGCAAGAGGTGCCTGCCATCCATCTGTCATGGGTCTGTCTCCGGTTCCAGCGGTCAGGAATCTGCTGAAATCAAGCGGCCTGACCATTCATGATTTTGATCTGGTAGAGGTCAATGAGGCCTTTGCCGGACAGTATCTCGGGTGTGAAAGAGAGTTGAATCTAAACAGGGACATCACCAATGTCAACGGGTCCGGCATTGGACTGGGACATCCTGTGGGTTCCACCGGAGCCCGGATTGTTGTCACCTTGATGCATGCCATGAAGCAGCGCAAAAAAACCCTCGGCCTTGCCACCTTGTGCGGCGGCGGTGGTGTGTCCATGGCCTGTGCCATAGAAATGCTGTAGACCGGCATAAAAACCGAAGATACCGCTCAAAGCCATTGCGTGCATGGATGCTTTCTGCTATTTTTATCTTTTGGCAGTTTAATTTTACCCTTAGGGAAATACAAAGGAGAAAATGGATGCGGTATCTTACCGGATGTGTCGTGATGTTTATTGTGCTGGCGGGTTTTTCCGTCGTGGGACTGGCTGCGGAAAAATCCGCTCCTGAGATTGAAAAAGCAAGTCTGGAGCAGCAGATCAGTTATGCTATCGGCTATGACATCTTTGAAAAACTCAAGGAAGTCATTGATCTGGATCCGGATTTCTTTTTTCTGGGGGCAAAGGACAGCCAGAAGGATACCCCCCAGGTTACTGAAGAGAGACTGCGTGAATTTTTAATGTCGTATCAGCAGATTGCCCGCCAGAAGCAGGCTGAAAAAATTAAAATTGAATCGGAAAAAAACAGGGCCGAAGGGGCCAGATTTCTGGACGAAAATAAGAAGAAAGAAGGGGTGGTCACCCTGGCCTCTGGGCTTCAATATAAAATTATCACCGAAGGCACGGGTCCCAGACCCACTCCCCAGGATACAGTAGAGTGTCATTATATCGGTACGTTGATCGACGGCACCGTATTTGATTCATCCCATGAAAGAGGAGAGCCTGCGGTTTTTCAGGTGGGCGGCGTGATTCCCGGCTGGGTTGAGGCCTTGCAGAAAATGAAGGTTGGGGCAAAATGGATCCTGTATATCCCATCGGACCTGGCCTATGGTGACAGAGGCGCAGGAGAGCAGATCAAACCGGGTTCCACCCTGATATTTGAAGTGGAACTTTTAGGAATCATGGAGTAAAGGATATGCTGGCACTGGGTATTCACGGCAGTCCGCGGGCCAGGGGGAATTCTGAATACCTGCTTTCCCTTTTCATGTCAGAAATGACCGCTCTGGGACATGACACCCAGATTCTGACAGCATCACAACTGAAGGTGAACCATTGTATCGGTTGCGGCAGTTGTGAAACAAAGGGTGTCTGTATTTTCACGGATGATTTCTCACAGATTTTTTTACCGGCGCTGGAAAAGGCAGATATTGTTGTGCTGTCTTCTCCTGTATATTTTTATGGATTCCCATCTGCGCTCAAGGCCATGATTGACCGGATACAGGTGGTGTGGTCCAGAAAATACCGCCTGAACTGTCAGGATTATGCAGGCAGAACAAGAAAAGGCGTTCTGCTGGGGGTTGCTGCCACCCATGGAAAAGATCTGTTTGAAGGGCTGCAATTGACGGCCAGGTATTTCTACGATGCAGCAGATATTGAATACGCTGGAGAAGGGTTTTATCGGGGAGTGGATGAAAAACAGGCCATCGCCCATCATCCGTCAGTTCATCTGGACATCAAAACAATCGCCGGAAAAGTGGGATAATTTTTTTCCGGCGGTTGTTGTTTGATACCAGAAAAGCAGGTTTCACGCACGTTCCATTACAGAGAATCAGGCGCCACAACGCTGCCGTGGGTTTTTTTCAATGCGGCAAGCCCTGCTTTTTGTTCAGCCAGAATATCAAAAAGCCGCGGTGGTATGCCCTGCTCTTTTGCATAGGCTTTTTCCTGCAGTTCGAGCCGCTGAATGATGTTATCCAGATACAGGGAAAACTGCCGGGTGTATAATTCTTTTGTGTAGTCCTTATGAATAATTTCACTGAACAATTTTTTCAGATCATCATAGGTTGGGATGTTGCCGATAGGCGTTGCAATATGATCAACCTCATCATAGGCATAGCGTTCCAGCCATGACAGCCAGACCTTTACATCCCGTTTTTCACCGATCAGCCGGGTGGTGTTGCCTCCTCTGGCCTGATCGGTCAGAAAATAGTTCAAACCTGCCATGACCGGTTTGAAAGCGGAGTCGATGCCGGGATTGCCAAAAAATTTAAACTGGGCATCCATATAGTCCCCCAGTGCGCCTGGAATAAACGGCGCATTGGCCCATGGCGCCCGCTTGACGCCACTGGCACCAACCTCTGTGGCGGTTGCTGCCGAAACAATGCAGGCGCCGATCACCACACCGGCATCAGATGTTCTGGCCACCCACACCGGCGGCATGGTATCCGCATCTCTGCCGCTGTATGTAAATACCCGTGTCAGCGCTCCTTCCGGATTTTCAGCCTCGGGTGAATAATTGTCCAAAGAGGTTGAGCTGATCGTGCATCGTGAGTTGGGATGGGAAAGGGGAACCGGCTTGCCGTCGGCATCTGTCTTTCCTTCATACCACTCTCCCTGGAAGTTGATGCCGCGGGAAGGCGCCGGCTCATTGTTGCCCACCCAGTGGGGCACATCATTTTCATCTATCAGCACATTGGACCAGATCACCTCATGGCCGGGCTGTCTCAAAATTTTCATCAGCAAAGGATCGCCGTCCTGGTTGACGTCCTCCACAATTCCGAAAATTCCGCATTCCGGATTAATCGAGCGGATACTGCCGTCTTTGGCGATCCACATCTGGGCCAGGTCATCACCGATAAACACATTTCCAGCCATGGCAGTGGTGGTTTTTCCACACCCGCTGGGGGCAGCGCCGGCAAACCAGGTGGTGCGGCCTGCAGGTCCCTGAATACCTGTGATAAACATATGTTCGGACAATTCATTTCCCAGGTTTTCATATACGGCCTTGTCCACAGCAAACCGGTGGTTTCCCTTTTTCAGCAGAAGGGTATTGCCGGCATAGGTGCATTTCCAGCTGTAGGTTGTCCGGTATGCGCGGTCCATGAACACCCGTGCGTCCGGGAGGTCTTCAGGGCGGTTCAGTCCTTCACTGTGGATATTGGTGAAAAAGTGTTTCAACGTTTCAACTTCGCTGTTAAAGTCTGCAAATGCGTTTCGATAGAGCAGTTCGGCACTGTGGGCAACATAGGCGGAGCTGGTAATTTCAAGTGCGGGATTTGACACGGGAGCGCCCACTGGTCCACGCATGTAAAACCCGATAATCATGATTTTGTCCTGCATGATATTGGTCAGATTGGATCGAACCTGCTCAAGGGCGGTGGGGCGGTCCATCCGATTGGCAAGAGAGCTGATATGATCTTCCGGGTTGGCAATATAATAGGTTCTGTCGACAATTCTTCCCTGCTCCTGCGCAAGGTCAAAATGGATGGTATGGTTTTCCATGGCAAGGGGGCGTTCTTCTTTTTTTTCAATGGCCAGACGCCGGATAAACGCCTTGTCTTCGCCGGATCCGGTATTGATAAAAATTTTTCTGGGATTACACACCACAATGGCATTGGCAATACGTCTGAGTACGTCCAGGTTCTGGATTTGAGAAATTCTGTCAAGCTGCGCAGCATCCATGTGCTTTTTAAAAACGCGTCTGGCATCGTCGTCTGAATCAACTTTTCCTAATTCATTGATAATATCCATTTTTTATTGTATTCTCCAAAAGTTATAATGTTAAAATCATCGGTTCATTTCTAACATTAAATTGACAAAAAACAAATATTATCTTGATTTTTTAAAAGGTGTGTTTTCGATGGTATCTGCCACAGACGAAAATGAGACATAAAAACAGGAAGATGGCTGAAAATGATCTGAGTGGATCAATCAGGAAAAAAACATGGGAAAAAAAATTTTTGCGGATTTACACAATCATACCACAGCATCAGACGGCGATTTTACACCGCAGCAAATGATCGATCTGGCAAAAGCCAAGGGGATAAAGGCAATCGGTATCACCGATCATGACACGATAAAGGGGTTGAAAACCGCAGTGGCTTTTGGAAAGGAGCGCGATATTGAAGTGGTCTGCGGGGTCGAAGTTTCCATCTGTTTCAAGCGCATCAACTTTGTCGGTACGCTGCATGTTTTGTGTTACTTCCCGGAAACCTGCCTGCATGATCACGCCTTTGTCGAACAGGTCAACAGTATTCTGGCCAATGGCCGGGGGGACAGACTGGTGACGGCGCGGGTGGCGGAAATCAACCGGTTTTTTGGCCCGTCAGGGAAGACGCCGGTTTTAAAACGGGATCTGACAGTTGAAGATATCTCACGATTGAGTCCCAATGCCAGTCGTCGCCATTTTGCAATGGCTCTGTCAGATACGCTGGAAATATCTGATAATGCCATGATTCATCATATCATCGGCAATGACAGTCCTGCATACCTGCCATCGGGCATTGATCTAACCCAGGCTGCTCAGCTGATGCGAATAAAAGGCATCGTGGCGGTTCTGGCCCATCCTGCTGCCGGGTCCTTTTCCGGAAAAGGGCATTATAAAGAGGTTCTGCCGCCGGTTGAGGTCGTGGAACAGCTGCTTGGAGAGTTCATTGCCGCCGGAGTGAGGGGGGTTGAGGTTTTTTATCCCGGCCACACAACAGAACACCAGCAGCGGTTGCTGGAATGGGCAAAGACGCACCACCTTCTGGTGACTGGCGGATCTGACTGCCATGATGGTGACACACGGCCTTTTGGCGTTCAGGGACTTTCCCGGGAGGAGTTTGACACTTTCAAGCAGGCATGGGAATGATGGTTTTTGTGATCGTCCTCAGCGTTGGTGTCATCTTTCTGTCTGTTGCGGTCGCCTGGTTGTCCCGTTCAAACAAGCGCCTGAAAAAGACTTTTACGCGTCTGAAGCAGTCTGAAACAGGTCTGAACGCCATTTTTGAAAATGTCGAAAGCGGCATCTCCATCTATCAGGTCATGGATCATGGCCGGACAATAACACTGCAATATATGAACCCGGCTGCCCGGAAGATCTGGAATGTTTTTCTGGAAGACAAATCTGAACAGCCGGTTACACAGGTTTTTCCAGGCATTGAAGCAACCGGTCTTCTCGATGTGATCCGCCGGGTATACCACTCGGGAGACCCGGAGCATCTTCCCACACATCAATATGAGAACCGGCAGATTGTTGACTGGCGTGAGAACTATGTATATAAACTGCCGTCCGGCAATATCGCGGTGGTGTGCAATGATGACAATATGCAGCAAAATCTTCTGGAGAGCCGGGAATGCTTTGATGTGCTGTTTCATTTGGCCCCCACTGCATTGCTTATCGCAGACAGGCATGACTTTTCCATTTTGCATGTCAACACCGCATGTCTCAGAATGACCGGTTACGCAGAGACACAGTTTCAGAGAAAAACGATCCTGGATCCTGATTTTTTGTTTGTTCCCCAGACACTGTCAGCGCTTGAGCAGTTAAAGCAGACCCAGGCGGTGTCCCTGCTGGATATCGGTTTTTACACCTCAGCCGGTGAAATCCGGAACGGGCGTTTTTCATCGCAGGCAGTCACGATCAACAAGAAAAAATGTATCGCGATCGCCATTGAGGATATCAGCGATTTTCTGGAGGCCCTGAAGGAAAAAACAGCAGCATACACCCACGCGGCCGGCCAGGAGAAAAATGCCCTTGTTGGACGGGTGGCCGGCAAAATGGCTCATGATTTCAATAATATTCTTGGTGCGATTATGGGAAATGCTGAATTGAGTCTGCTTGAGTGCCAGGATCCTGAGGCCTGCAGGACATTTGAATTGATTCTTGAACAGACCCAGCGGGGGCGGAGCCTGACACGAAATCTGGTGACGTTTGCCAGGGATCAGGAACCCCGGCAGGATTATTTTGATCTGAATGAAAAAATTGTCCTGGTGTTAAATCTTCTCAAAAAGGATCTGGACGGCATCCAGGTATCAACCCGTTTGAGCGAAGGGCTGCCGGCACTTCTGGCGGATCCTGGGATGATTGAAAATGCCCTGGTCAACATGATCCACAATGCCATCCATGCCATGAGCAGAACCCTGGCGCCGCATTTAACGGTATCCACCGACAGCGACGGGGAAAATCTGATCATTGAAATAATTGATAATGGATGCGGCATCCCAGCGGAACATCGCAACAGCATTTATGATCCGGCATTTACCTTGAAAAAAGGCCAGGATTCCGTGAATGCCTACGATCCAAAGATCAAGGGAACCGGGTATGGATTGTTCAATGTCAAAAAAATTGTTGAAAAGCATAAGGGCTGTATCGGGTTTGATTCCAGAATCGATGAGGGAACCCGCTTTACCATGTCTTTTCCGGTTATCAGGCAAGACCTGACAGAAGCGGAGCGGATTGAAATAGATACAACTTCAGTGTTGATTAAACATCAGGATATCCTTATTGTGGAGGATGAAAGATCCATTTTTGATGTCCAGCATATGATTTTAACCGGAGAGCCGTTCTTCCACCAGGTGGATATTGCCCAGAACGGAGAGATGGCAATGGATTTTTTGCGAACAAAGACTTATGACCTGATCAGTCTGGATTATCTTCTTCCCGGAGGCGTTACTGGCATGGATCTGTATCACCTGGTCCGGGAAACCGATCCATGTGTGCCGATTTTGTTTGTTTCAGGGAACATTGAATTTATTGAATCCATTGTGGCACTTAAACAGACAGACGGTTTCGTGGATCATCTGGCAAAGCCCTGTCAGAACAGGGATTACGTAAACGCTGTCAATCAGTTGCTCAGCCGTTCAAAAAGCAAGATATCGTCTGGTGTCTGACAGCCTGAGCCTGCAACTCTTAATTGTGTGGTCATTTCGTAAGGAGCAGTCAACATGAATATTCTTGTGGCAGAAGACGATTATGTGTCCAGGTTATTGGTAAAAAAAGCCATTCAAAAGATGGAGCACCAGATTATTGAGGCTGAAAACGGCCGGGAGGCCTGGGACAAATTTATTGAATACCAGCCCGGCATGATTATTTCAGACTGGATGATGCCGGAAATGGATGGAATCCAGCTGTGCCGGGAGATCCGCAGCTCAGATAAAAAGCAGTATTCCTATATCATCATTCTGACGGCAAAAGATAAGACATCAGATCTGGTGGAAGTGTTTGAGGCTGGGGCGGATGACTATATTGTCAAACCGTTCAGGCCGGATGAATTGACCGCCAGAATCAAAACAGGAGAGCGGATTATTGACCTTGAACGCCGGTATCGTGAAGTGCAGAACCGGCTGGTGGATCAAAACCAGGTGCTGGATCAGGCACTTGCAGATTTGAAAACCACCCAGTCGCAGGTCCTGCAGGCAGACAAAATGGCATCCATTGGTCAGCTTGCCGCAGGTATTGCCCATGAAATCAACAACCCCATCGGATTTATCAGCAGCAATCTGGAGGCGCTGAAAGGCTATATTGAGGATTTTACCAGACTGCTGACCCGGTATCAGAAAATGGCTCAGCAGCTGCAGAAAAACGGGGAGATTGACAGATCAGCAGGTGTTTATCAGCAGATTCAATCGATTGCGGCTTTTGAAAAGGAGATTGAAATTGATTATATCAAAAAGGATATTCCCGATCTGATCAAAGATTGCAGGGAAGGTGCTGCCCGGGTGGGGAAAATTGTGGGGGATTTAAAAAGCTTTGCCCATCCGGGAAATGACAAACCTGGGCTGGTGGATATCAACAGTGCTCTGGAAGCTACATTGAATGTGGTGCGCAATGAATTAAAATACAAGGCAACGGTTCACACCCGCCTGGGCAACATCCCGCTGGTGAAAGGATTCCTCCAGAAATTGAACCAGGTGTTTATCAATATTCTGGTCAATGCAGGACAGGCCATCCAGGAAAAAGGGGAGATTGAAATTTCCACCCGGGCAGATCAGGGGGATGTTGAAATCTGTATTTCAGATACCGGGTGCGGCATCAAGGAGGAACACCTCTCAAAAGTGTTTGATCCGTTTTTCACCACAAAGGCGGTGGGAAACGGAACCGGACTTGGTATGAATATCGCCTGGAATATTATCAATGAACACCGGGGAAGCATTCAGGTGACATCGGCTGAAGGAAAGGGCACGACGTTTACCATTCGCCTGCCTGCAGAAAATCAGTAATCTGTGATTTTGATTTCGTAAAAATGAACCCCTCCAATGCGGTTGGATGATTTTACAATTTCGATGAGCCGGCATCGGGATGAAGATGTGTTCAGGGTCATTGAGGCGTTTTCCGTAAAGATTCTGGTGCGGGATTGAATTTTTCTGGACACCTTGATTTCCGGAAGGGGTTTTTGTCTGGTGGCAAATTCGCGCAGCCGTTTTTTTTCATCTTCAAGAGTCAGATTCAATTCGCGAAATTCATTGATCCGAAGCCGCTTTTGTGCCTTTTCCCTGGCAATGGCATCCTGGCGCTCAAATCCCAGGTTGATCTTCTTTTCCGCAGTGACTGCTTTTTTTTGTATCGCTTTGGCAGTCTGCAACATGGTCTGATAGGCAGCCATGTCTCCGGCAGTTTTTAGATTTTCCATTTTCTGGGTGATATCTTTAAGTTCAAGCTGCGCCCTGTCCTGCACGTATGCATACTGAGAGATAATACCATGAAGGGATTGATCCTCTTTTTCAAGCGTATGGATCTCTTTGGCCAGCTCATTCATGGCAGTGGTGTTGACGTGCAGGCCGGCATCCACCTGACTGATCAGCAGGCGGACATTTTCATCCACACCAGCGGTGAGGGTGGATGGCTTTGTTGTGGCTGTGCCGATGGTTCCGGCATCAATCCCCATTTTGGCTGAGATTTCAGAATTGATAATCGATCCGTTGGTATTGATACATGCGCCGCTCAAATAGATTTTTGAATCAATGATCTCTTTTTGGACGATCAGGTTTCCAAAAGAGTTGATTTTTGAATTATGGATGAATTTGGCCTGTACACTGCCTTTCACTTTTACCAGTTCCGTGTCCACAATACCGTGGGAAACATTCAGATCTCCTGATATATCGATTTCAGCTCCCTGAATTTCCTGGGCTGTCAAAGAGGCGCACCTGACTTTGAATCCCTGTTTGACAGCCCCTTTTACCACAACATTGCCGTCAAAACTTACATTTCCGGTTTCAAATCCCAGATCTCCTTTGATCTGGTATTCCGGGCAGACGGAAATGTTTCCCATGGCATCCAGATGGGGTTGTCCTGCGATGGTTGCATATACCCGGACCCCATCTTCGGATATCCGTGTACCAGGTCCTGCTGAAAAGGTTAAGTCCTCCGGCTCTTGAACAGGGATCTCCTCACCATGAATCGTAAACCCGGGAGTGCCATCTTCCGGGGAAATTTTAGCGGCCAGAAATGCTCCCTCTTCCACATGGGGAATTTCCCCTCGGTTCTGGAAATCGATACTGCCATCTGGATTGAGTTTTCCGGCATGCAGAAAATCGGTGGGAAAATGATATCGGATTTCAGCATTTTTGGAAGGTTTGGGAGGTTTGCCCTCGGCAATGGGAAATGGATCATCTTTCGGCCGGGCATTTAACAGCCAGGCCTCAATCTCCGGATCAGTTTTCACGCCGTAGATCACCTGGTGTTTTTCAAGAAACTGACGGACATGAACAGTGGTCAGGTTTTCATTATCCGGTGTTTTTACCCGGATAAATGCAGCCGTGTTTTCATCCGACAGGGTAAGTGACAGAAAATCATCCAGTTCGATTTCCGGCGTGGTCCAGCCATGACCTGAGGGGCGGTCAGACAGAAGGTCTGCCAGAGCATTGTAGACAAGGGGCCACAGCTCTTTTTTCACCAGGTCCCGGTGTTCATGCCGGATCAGGCTGAAAGTGACGGCTTCCTGATACGATACGGGATGTACAGGGATTTTGTGCGGCCCTGCTGCCGTTTCAAGCAGTTGCCGGATACGGTCTTTTATCAGAATGAATTCGCGGCCGATATTCTTCTGGGTGACCACGATATTTTTCCGGGACAGAATATCGGTCAGTGAGTGTTCATTCGGAGGGTCTATCTGGCCGCCGCTGGCTTTTATCCTGGATTCAAGTATTCGGATTTCCTTGTTTTTATGTATGGTCTGGACAGCATAATGCTGTGTTTTTTTCTTGAAATTCCCGGCAATTTTAAACAGCATTTTATTTTGCCGCCGGGTGACCCGTTTGAGATTCTTCTGCTTCAGATTGTATTCAAACTGGTCGCAACAGTGTCTGACCTGAAGCAGAAAGTCTTCCTCCTGGAGGGGAAGCCTCAGGCAGGCGTGGATGGCAGCTGTGTTCACCGCATTGATCAACGGTTCCACCTGATTGGTATCCGCAATCAGGATGCGCTGGGTATCCATGGATATTGACCGGGCGATTTTGAGAACTTCATCCCCTTTGATCTTTGGCATCATATAGCCGGAGATAATCGCTGAATAAGGATCCTGGACAGACGTTTCCATCTGCTGGATGGCATCGTCTGGCGTGCTGAAGATGCTGACCTGGTATCCCTGTTCAGACAACAGCTGTTCCATCCTGTTTTTCAGGGCGGCAGTCGATTCTACCACCAATATCTTATGGGGATAATCTTGAATGATAATATCACTCCTTTATCGGTTCAGAGGGGTCTGTCATGCTATTCTCCGGGAATATCTTCAGGCATCTCAAAACCGTTTTGTGTGGCAATCTCCTGGAATTGCTCATAGAGCTCGGCAATCAGCGCCACATAAAGGGAATTAAGCTTTTCCGGGGCAAGCATATCCTGTGTTTTGAGAAACACGCCCATTTCAGTAATATCGCTCCGTTTTTCAAATCCTTTTTCAAGAATGGCTTTCAGTTT
>JAABSK010000002.1:0-21445 GCA_011390435.1 Desulfobacteraceae bacterium
TTCAAACGTCTGAGCACAGCCCTTCCGGAGATGGATGTGTTTGTGTATGACGATGAGGCCATGATCCGCTTTTCAACTCGTCAGGATACCGTGGGCCGTTCGGTCGAGCCGCTGCTGGGATCGGTTGAAAACGTTGAAAAAAATAGAGGCTTATTAACGTCCGGCCAGGATCAGGGATTGATACGCAAACAGGTGGACGATCGACAGTATTATGGTTCGTTAACCGCCAGCATGAACCAGGCCTCCTGTTTTGAATGTCATGACAGTTCGAAAAAAGTCATTGGCGGCATTGCGGTCTGGGTGGACAATTCAGATGCCCTTGCCACCATGGACAGATCCAGGAACATCAGTATCCTTGTCGGTGGACTGGGGATTGTCCTGGTGATTGTGATCATCTGGATCATTTTTTCACGGATGGTGGCACGGCTCAATGAAACCTGGCTGGAGATCCGGCATTCCAGCGATGTTTTATCGCGTTTTTCTCGCCAGGTACTTGAGATTTCAAACCAGATCGATGCCCATGCAGGCCAGGGAAATGAAATGGCAGTTCAGTCCTCTGCTGCTGCCGCAGAGATTTCAGAATATATTGCAACAATTGCAGATGCGGCAGAAGAGGTCAGTCAGCAGATCAATGAGGTCAACCGGACATCGGTCACGGTATCTGCTGAAATGCGTTCGTCCAACACCAATATTTCCAGGGCATCCGCCAATATCGATTCAGTGGCGGCGGCTGCCGGGCAGATGTCGGTTTCTGTCACCACCGTGGCAACTGCCATGGAGCAGATGTACGCCAGCCAGAGCGAAATCACCAAGAGCGCTTCCCGGTGCGCTGCGATCACCAGCGGTGCCTCCAGGGAAACATCAAAAACCCATGAAGTGGTCAGCAAGCTCGGACAGGCCGCCGCCCAGATTGGTGATGTGATCGACTTGATCAACGGTATTGCCGGGAAGACAAATCTTCTGGCATTGAACGCTGCCATTGAAGCGGCAGGTGCAGGGGATGCCGGAAAAGGATTTGCCGTGGTGGCCAATGAAGTCAAGGCCCTTGCAAAACAAACTGCCGGTGCCACACTGGATATCCGTAAAAAGATTGAAGGCATGCAGGAAAATACAGACCAGGCGATCGCTGCCATTGAGGCAATTACCACGGTGATCACCGAGGTGGACAGCATCATGGGGGCCATTGCCGCTTCTGTTGAGGAACAGGCTGCCACCACCAACGAGGTGAGCAGGAGTGTTGCTGAATCTGCTGAATCTGCCGATGCAGTGGCGAAAAATATTGCGGTTGCCGCCCAAAAAGCGCGTGAGGTGGCCCAGAGCATCAAACATGTGACAGACATTGAAGAAGGGGTGTCTGAAAACTTAGAGCAGACAGTCACTGCAGTGGAACGGATTGCAAAAGAAGTCACCCATTCTTCCCGCCGGGCAAAAATTGTATCAGAAAATTCTGAAAAGCTTTCAGGTGTGGTCAATGATATTCTTGAAAGCGCTTTGTTGCAGAAAGAGCAGATTGATCAGCTGGCCAAAACAGCGGCTCAGTTAAAAACAGTGACCAAAGGATTCAGGATTTAACCCATGTCATTTGCAACGGTTTCCGACATGTCTCGTTTTGTCACCTTCCGGCTGGCTGATCTTCTGGCCGGTGTGAACATTCTTGATATCCGGGAGATTGTTCCGGCTGTCAGAATTGCACCGGTGGCCCAGTCACCGGATTTTGTAACGGGGTTGATCAATCTGAGGGGACAGATTCTTGTGGTGCTGGACATTGTGCGGCTGCTGGGACTCATGCGCAGAGAAGATGCTGTTCCCAGTCATGTCATTGTTTTCAAGCATAAGGATGTCGGCTTCATTGTGGACCGGATCGGGGATGTGATCAGTCTGGACACGTCTGCAAAAAAAAATATTCCGGCAAACATCGGTCCGGGAATTCAAAAATATGTGGAAGAGATTATCGATTTTTCCGGAGAGATGCTGATGATTTTAAATGCCGGGAAAATATTGTCTGAAAGTCTGTCTGCCAAAGAATCGTCTAAAGGAGAACCATGAGTGCCAATGGACACCCCCCTCTGGATGCAATGGCATCTGAATTTGTCGCAGAGATAAAAGACGATCTTGCAAGTCTGGAACCGGATCTTCTGGCGCTGGAAGAGAACGGCGCCAGGGTGGACGATGAGCTGATCAATCATGCGTTCAGGTCCATTCACAGCATCAAAGGCGGTGCTGGATTTATTGATTTCAAGGCCTTGTCCAGCCTGAGTCATGCCATGGAAAATGTATTGATGCGGGTTCGTGAAAAACAGCTGGTGATCACATCGCCCATTGTTGATGCATTGCTGTCCGGATTTGATAAAATGAAGCTGATGGTCGAATCCCTTGGTACGGATCAGACCTGCGACGGTACGGCAGAAAAAGAAGTCCTTGAACAGCTGCTTCAGGCAGATCCATCTGAAGGCAAAACACCTGAATCAACGCCGGAAGATGATGTTGAGCTGCTGGCACCCTTTGGCGCCAATCCGTGTTTTGAGGGGAAAACATTCCCGGTGGACAAGTGTCGCCTGAAAAATGCCCTGGACAGTCAGAAATTTGTCTACGCCATCCATATCCAGATTCAAAAAGACCTTGAAGACCGTCAAAAAACAGCGGCCGCACTTGTTGACGATATTGAGAGCATCGGCGATCTGTTGTATTCAAGCGGTGATGTGCCTGCGGATGAAACCGGTGATAAAACGACGATGGAACCGGATTTTTTCTGCGTGGTCAGCACCATTTTAGATCTGCCGCTTCTGGCCCAGGTCATTGAGATCAACACCCGGCAGATCGTTCTGGTGGACCAGCAGTTTACTGATTGCCAAAAGATTTTACAGGGGTTTGCACCCAAACCATCTGCCAGACCGGCTGAGCCAGCCAAAAAACCTGAACCTGAAGCAGCTGCTGAGCCTTCTGTTGATTTTTCTGTGCCATCCCCTGCGCTTTTGCAAAACGCCCAGACCATCCGGGTCAATGTGGACCTGGTCTCAAAACTGATGAACCGGGCAGGAGAGCTGGTGCTGTCCAGAAATCAGCTGCGGGTCTTTATGGAACAGGCGCTCAGGCAGGATTCCAGAGCCGCCCACATCATGCAGGATCTGGATCTGGTCACCACCAGTATCCAGGAGGCGATCATGCAGATGCGGATGCAGCCGGTTGTGGATCTGCTGGGCAAGTACAAGCGGGTGGTCAGGGACATTGCCCGGCGGATGAACAAGAAAGTGGATTTTGTCATTGAAGGCGCTGAAGTTGAGATGGACAGAACCGTTCTGGAAAAACTGGCCAATCCCGTGACCCACCTGATTCGAAACAGCATTGATCATGGTATTGAATATCCGGATGAGCGGATTGCAAAGGGAAAACCTGAAACCGGGATCATTCAGATCAAAGCCTTTCATCAGGGGGGGCATGTTCATCTCATTATTTCCGACGACGGTGCCGGAATCGATCCCCAGTTGATTCTGTCCAAGGCATTTGAAAAAGGACTGGTCACTGAAGAGCAGATTCACAGCCTTTCTGACCGGCAAAAGACAGACCTGATTTTTCTACCGGGTTTTTCCACCTCTCAGGAAGTCACAGACATTTCCGGCAGGGGGGTGGGAATGGATGTGGTCAAGACCAATATTGAACGGCTCCGGGGTCAGATCGAAATCGATTCGATCAAAGGCGAGGGGGTGGATATCCGCCTGATCATTCCGTTGACCCTGGCCATTGTTCCCTCATTGATTGTCGGCACTGGATCGATGAAATTTGCAATTCCCCAGGCCAGTATCAAGGAGGCCATTTATCTGGAGCCGGGAATGGTCCATGAGCAGGTGGGCAATATTGCCGGATCAGAAGTGCTCAGGCTCCGGGAACAGCTGATTCCCATACTGCGGCTGCGCAATATACTGGGACTTGAAACCTATATCAAACCGCCGGGAAAACAGCAGCTCCTGAAGGAGAAAAGAAAGGCCATTGCAGATCGCCGTCAGCAATTTTCAGCTGTGGAAGTCCAGGATCAACGGGCAAGGGAAATCGACCGGAGAAAGCACAAGTGGGACGCCATGTTTGTGGTGCTGGTCAAAATGGGCTCCAACGTGTTTGGTTTGTGCGTGGATGAGTTGTATGACATTGAAGAAGTTGTGGTGGAACCGCTGAGTGACTATATCAAGCATTTGAAATGGTTTGCCGGTGCCACTGTCCTTGGCAGCGGTGACGTGATCATGGTGCTGGATGTGGCGGGCATTGCTGTTTCAGCAGCCTTGAAATTTGATATCATCAAGCAGGAGGAGTTTAAACAATACCACCAGCATCAGCTTACTGCCGCATCTGCGGAGCAGGCAAAAGACCTGATTGTTTTCTGCCATGCAGGCACTGAATATTTTGCCCTGGAACTCAAACAGGTGACCCGCATTGAACCGTTTAATCCATCTGATGTTTACCAGGTTGGAAATCTCAGATTTGTTGAACATCACCATCAGGCAGTTCCATTATGTTCCATGGATGAATTCATGCCGGTGAGCACTGTTGAACTGTCGGGATCGCAGGCCTTTGCTGTTTTTCCACGGGGTCTGTCGTCAAAAGTGGGAATTCTGGCATCCAAGATCGTTGATACCCTTCATACGGACCAGGTCCTGGAAAAAGATGCTGCCTGTCCGGATGCTGTGCGTGGAAAACTGTTTATGGACAGGAAAATGGTGCAGGTACTGGATCATGAAACGCTGATATCGCTGATTGAAAACACCATCATTTCAAAAAGGAGCTCGTGCTGAAGCTGGATATGAAAATACTGATTGTTGATGATAAAGCATCGATTCGTTCGGCAATGAAAAAAATACTGACAGGACTGGGACTTGTGGATATCACACAGGCTGAAGACGGACAGCAGGCCTGGCAGGCCATTGAATCGGGTTTTGACAAAACCGGAGACAATCCGTTTGATCTGGTCATCTCAGACATGGAAATGCCAAAGATGTCCGGCCTGGAACTGCTTCGGGCGATCCGCAGCCATCGTTCCATCAGCGCCATTCCATTTATCATGGCCACAACAGTGACGGCAAAGGAGATAATCCTTCAAACCATGCAGCTGGGTGTCCAGGCCTATATTATCAAACCCTTTGATTCCGCTACTGTGGAACTGAAATTAAAACAGGCAGGTATATTATAAGCAGTCGCGAGAACCGGGCCGACAAACTTGATGTGATCATTGCCCAGGAAGATCCCGGCGCCATTCAGATCCTCAAGGCCTTGTGCCGGTCGATACCAGGGCTGAACCCGCCCCGGGTAGCCCGTTCCAAAGCCATGCTGCTGGCCAGGATCAACCATGGCAGCACAGACTTGGTGTTTCTGGATATCGCTTCCGGCATGGGGGGAGTCTCCATGATCGAAACCATCCGCAGGGCCGGTCCGGATCATCATGTGATTGTTACTGTCCCAAAGGCAGGGAGGCACGCTGATATCCTGGTTTCCGCCCTTGAGGCAGGCGCCTATGAATGCATTGAGATCCCCTGCCATATTGATGAACGGACGTATCAAGAGCTTCGTCTTCACCTGGTCACGGTTGCGGGGTTGCTCAGGAGTCGGAAACGGTTTGCACCGGCTCCTGAATCTGTGCACCACAACCGGTTTTTCATGGCTGCCATGCCTGACGCGCCTGTTCAGGCTTCATCCGGCCCCAGCACAGTACCCAGGCAGAAGATTGATATTATCGCCATTGCCGCATCCACCGGCGGTCCGGAGATATTAAGCCGGATTTTTTCCATTCTGCCGAAAAGCTTAAAAGTCCCGATTCTTCTGGTCCAGCATATTCCTCAGTCCATGACACGGTATTTTGCTCAAAGCCTGAATGAACAATCAGAACTGCAGATTGCCCAGGCCGAGCATGGCCAGCTGCTTTCTCCGGGAAGCGTATATGTGGCGCCGGGCGGGCAGCACATGACAGTGTCGATTCCTGATGCACAGGGCCGTCGGCAGATTCTGCTCAATGACGGTCCGCTGGTAAAAGGCGTACGTCCCTCTGCAGATGTGCTTTTTTCGTCCCTGGCAAAATCTTATCGCGGCAACATGCTTGCCGTGGTCTTGACCGGCATGGGCAATGACGGCAGAAACGGGGTGGCTCAGATGAAGCAGTCCGGGTGTGTCTGCATTACCCAGAACGCTGAAACCTGCGTGGTCTATGGTATGCCCAAGGCAGTTGATGAAGCCGGCCTGTCAGACGAACGTCTTGACCCGCTGGACATCACCCAGAAAATCGTACAACTGGCACAATAACCATCGGTTGTTCCAATTGTTTGTCGTGTTTCCGTTTTTTTTAAAGACTTTCTTGAGTCTGCTTCTGGCTATTCTGGTTTGCACGATCGCTTCTGTAAACAATCAAATCAATTTCAGTAAAAAATGGGGGACAAACCGGGGGTCAATGTTTTCAGGGTCAACACGGTTGTACTCTGCCTCAAGCTCTGCAATTAAATCGGATAGAATCCCAGTCAGGGGGCGGCTCAGATCAGTGTCTTTCCGGCCGGTGATTTCAGCGGCCCAGAAGATCAGGTCAGATGTTTGAAGTCCCTGGCCGGGGCGCGAAAACAGCTCGGAAAAAAATGGTTTAAAATCCGATACGGCAATCGGTTCAAGTGTGGATTTCAAGCCAATGCGGTTTTTGGCCCAGAGGGTCAGAATCAGTGTCTTGTATGTCAAAACGCCCTGCTCAAAAGTTGAAATGTCAATGGTCAGTTCAGATAAGAAATGATCCAGGGCCATGATCTGATCCAGTGCTGTCTGCGTGGACGCGATATCAGACAGGGAGTTGAAATTCCGGTACAGATCGCCATGGGCGTAATTGTCAAAGAACAGGGGCCGGTCCAGAAACAGTCCGCCGATAATTCCCAGAAATTTTTCGTCCAGAAAGCTCAGCGGCAGTTTGTTGTGATGCATGAAACTGGATTGAAACCAGCTTCTGGCCTGGGTCCCCAGGATGGCAGCTGATCTGGAGCCGGTCCTGAAAATATCTTCCAGAAAATAGTCATTTATGATCTGGCTGGCCCGCTCAGATGAAAATGCTGTTTCCATGATTTTTTCAAGTCCCAGATTCAGCAGATCACAGGTTTTGAAAAACGCCTGTTCCAGGTCCTGTTTTTCCCTGAGCTTGATTCTGTCTGCTGAAATGACCTTATTGATCAGGGCAGCCAGTTCGCCTTCAAGCACCAGAACGGCATCTGTGCCAAACTGCTGAAGGGCGCTGGTAAACCATCCTTTTTTCGTGGTGAACTGGGTGAAGAACTGTGGGGGCAAAGGGATATCCGGGTCATATTCGAGTGTCTGGGATTCAAGGGGCTGCCGGCGTTTTCGGATGGAAGACAGGCGGGTGGGCTGATAAATCCCAATGGCTTCGTGATAGGGCAGAAATCCTTTTTCAGCCAGACGGACCGTTTTCAGGCGGAACTGCTCCTCTTCTGTTTCAATGGTCAGCAATGCTTTGGTTTCAAGCATGAGTCCGTGAAATACAGACAGATCCATCTGGGCAAGGGTGTCCATCATTTTTTCAATCAGATCCCAGGCAGGGATGCTGTCCGTTGGTATGGGCATCTCATCATCATCCAGGGCTGGCTTGTCCGGGAATCTGAAGTAAAATTTGTCATCAAAGGTGATATAGTCATCAAAAGTTTCCGGTGGGATTTCATCATGTTCCCGGATGATAATCTCCATGTTTTTCGACAGATAAAATTCTAAAAAATCAGGTTTTTCCATGATGGTCCAGCGCAGCAGGCGCTGGGGATCTGCCTGAAACAGAAGATCAAGGGTTTTTGTCATGCCGTCAAGATCCAGGCGGTCATTGTCCCAGATTTCCACATCCAGAATATATTCCCATTGTTCAGATGTGGCCATTGCCAGGACAGGGATAAAATCCGCACCTCCGATTTTGTGCAGCAGGTAGTACAGATCCTGATCCGGAAAGGACTGTATCAATGACGCAGGTGCGGGTGCGTCAAGGATCATGTCCAAAGCGTGTTCAGCTTCGCTGGAGAGGATCTCCCGGCGAACGGCCCGGCGGGACAATTCTTTTTGTCTGATGTTCTCAATCCGGTAATTGGTTGGGTCAGTCATGATGGTTTTCCTGAAATATGTTGATGACAGATGTTGATATATGCAGCTGCCTGGGGCAGCGATGCTAAAGGGTTCAGATGTTCCAGGGCTGTTTTGAACCGGCCGGTATTCATCTGGCAGATCCCCATGCAGAGCATTAAATCCGGGTTGTCCGGCCAAATGGAAAGTGCCTTTTCAAGCGTTGAAATTGCCGCATGGAATTGTCTGCGTTTTTGAGACAGCATGGCCATCCCCAGAAACGCCCTGGCATCCGGTGCATAGCGTAATGCATACTCATAGAGCATCCAGGCAATCTGATCCGGGTTTTTCAGTTGCGGGTGGTTTGCATATTCGCCGTGGGAAAACGTCATTGCCAGCCGTGATAGAAAATCTGCATGAAAAGGATACAACTCTTTTTTATCCACAAGCACCAGGGTCTGGACAAAAGTCTCAAGCGCGGAAAAAAAATGTGACCGCAGTGTGCCGCCAAAGGATTTGACAGTCTGAAAATCAAGAAGGTCATCCACTTCAAACCAGGGAAGGTCCTCGATTCTTTCATGCCAGATATGATCTGAGATTTTATGCCGGGCAACCGCCTTTTGATACAGGTGGGTTCCGGGAAAAATCACCAGCAGATAAAAAACAGCACTCAACGGCTGGATCGCATCCATCATGCGCAGGGTGTCAGCAATGGTTGCTGGTGTTTCACCAGGGGAACCATAAATGAAATATGCCCTGGGCATGATTCCGAACGAGCGGGTCAAAGAAAAGGCCCGGAGGATCTGGTTGCTGTCAACTGGTTTTCCCAGCTTTTTCCGGATGGCATCAGACCCGGATTCCACACCAAAACTGATCTGGATACATCCGGCAGTGCGCATGGCAAAAACGAGTTCTTCATCCAGATAATCCACCCGTGAAATGGCGTTCCAGGTGATGATCAGCTTTTTTTGTCGAATCCGTCGGCAAAATTCAAGTACCCGGGTTTTATCCATGGTAAAGGTGTCATCAGAGAGATAAAAATGAGTGACGCCTTTGGCGGTCAGCGCCTCGATTTCATCAACAAACCATTGGGGAGAATGGGACCTTACCCTGCTGCCTCCCCAGAAACGGGGTGATCCGCAAAAGGTGCATTTCCCGGGGCATCCCCGTGACATGGCCAGGTGCTGGTAGGTGAAGTGGGCAGATGGATGGGCCAGGGCATCAAGGTTCTCAATCGGAACGGGTGGTGCGGTTTTTACCAAAGACCCGTTGGACCGGTATACCAGACCGCTGATGGCGGAAAAAGAACCCCGGCCGCCGGCCACAGCAGGATCTGCAGTTGTCTGTTCAATATGCTCTGCCAGTTCCAGCATGGCCTGTTCCCCTTCTCCGATGACGATCACATCCAGTTCAGGGCAGGCCTCAAACAGATGATCCACCAGAAACGTGGGGGCGGGTCCGCCAAACACAACCGTTATTGAAGGGAAGTGTTCCCGGGCAATTTTGGCGCTGTCAATGGCATTCCACCGGTTGGGATTGGTAACGGAAAATCCGATGATGTCCGGCTGCAGTTCAGTGATGACCTGTGTGAAGCGTTCAAGCGGGTTGTTTACTTCAGCTGCGGCCAGGTTGAGAATCCGGGTTGAAAATCCTTTGTCCAGGAGCTGTGCACCAATATAGTACAGCCCGATCGGAACGATATGGGCATCTTCTCCTGAAATCCGTCTGTCCAGGCAGGCCGGGTTGACCAGCAGAATTTTCAGGGGCCTTACCATGAGCGGACAATCAGTTCTTCCAGCGTTCTTTTCGGAACATGGTGAACCTGATTTTCATCCCTGAAATACCGAATATCGCCATCTTTGCTCAGTTCATCAATCTGAACGGTTTCAACGGGTTTTCCAATGGCCAGCACCAGCTTGACTTCAAGGTGATCGTCGATTTCCAGAAGGGATTTGAGTCTTTTTGCATTCACCGATCCAAACATGCATCCGGCAAGACCAAGGGTGCGGGCCCCGAGAAGGATGGTCTGGGCGCAGATGCCATGGTCGCACCAGAATCTGTCCGCGATGGAATGGTCTGCCAGGATGACAATATAGGCTGTGGGCTGTTCGTGTTTTTCCGGGCCTTTCCAGTCAGTCAGATATGCTGCCCAGCCCAGGCAGGAAAAAATGGCTGCGTTTTTGTTTTCATCGGTACAGGTCACATATTTCAGCGGCTGCATATTCGCAGCTGACGCACAGTTCCGGGCAAGATCCAGCAATTTCAGCAAGGTGGCAGTCTCGATTTTATATCCATTGTCAAACCGCCGGCAGGAGCGGTTTTTCTTAACCAGGGCAGTAAAATCTGACAGGGTGATCATGGGTTATCTGCCTTTGCATTCCACCCGTTCGATTACCGGGGTGTTAAATGCGATCCATTTGATGATTTTACCGGTTTCTTCTTTGATCTGCTGCAACGCCTTTCCTCTGTGGCTGACCGCGCCTTTTTCCGCTATGGACAACTGGGCAAAGGTTTTATCCAGTTCTGGATAATAAAACAGGGGGTCATATCCAAATCCGTTTGTGCCGGCAGGTTCGGTTGTGAGCACCCCCCGGCATTCACCTTCATAGGTCAGGGCGGCACCGGTCGGGACGGCGATGGAAATAACGCATTTAAACGCAGCTGATCGGTTCTGTGCGTCTTTCATATTCTCAAGCAGCTTTTGCACATTGTCTGCATCTGATGCATTGTTTCCGGCATACCGGGCAGAAAAGACACCTGGTGCACCATCCAGGGCATCCACACACAGGCCGGAATCATCTGCCATGGCAGGGTATCCCAGAACTCTGGCAGTAAAGGCTGCTTTTTTGTAAGCATTGTCATCAAAGGTCTGGCCGTCTTCTACAACTTCGGGAATGGGGCCAAAATCGGTGAGATTCCGGATTTCAATAGAGGAATCCTTTAATAATTCCTGGATTTCACGGGTTTTTCCTTTGTTGGTTGTGGCAAGTACAATGATCTGTTTCACTGGTCTGCTCCGCAAATTGAATTTAAGATAATATGTTGATAATATAAGATCCAGCCTGGTTTTTGTAAACCCTTTGGCTGGATTAAAATGAAATGGAGATTTGTATCACGGGATCTGCTGTGATATATTATTTACCTGAGTTTGACCTGATCATAACATGGAAAGGAGTTCATATGTCCCGGTTTGCCAATGCCATGGAAGTCTTTAAACTGCTGGATAAATCCAATTGCAGAAAATGTGATGAAGCCACCTGTCTGGCGTTTGCATCCAAGGTGTTTCTGGGTGAGAAAACACTGGATCTGTGCCCGAAATTAAGCCATGATGTTCTTAAAAAATACAGTGACAAACAGGCCCGGAAAATGAGTAATGCTGAATTTCGCGATTCTCTTGTGTCTGAACTGAGAACAAAAATTCAGGCATGTGATCTGGAAGCTGCAGCTGAAAGGGTGGGAGGTGTTTATCAAAACGGGCGCCTGACCCTCAGAATTCTGGGAAAGCCATTCTCCATTGATCAGGATGGACAGATGTATTCTGATATCCACATCAATCCGTGGGTTGCAGGCCCTGTGCTTCAGTATGTACTCGAGTGCAAAGGGGTGCCGCTGACAGGCAGATGGGTTCCGTTCAGAGAATTGAAAGGGGGATGGGAGAAAAACGGTCTGTTTGTCCAGCGTTCGGAATCCGCTCTGAAAAAGATTGCAGATACCTATCCCCTGCTGTTTGAGGACCTGATCCATATCTTCAGCGGAAAACAGGTGGACAATCATTATGAATCCGATATCTCCCTGGTGGTGTCCCCATTGCCGAAAGTTCCCATGCTGGTGTGTTACTGGAAACCGGAAGCGGAGCTGGCCTCGGATCTGCACCTGTTCTTTGATTCATCTGCCGATGAAAATGCCAATATCGACATCGTATACGGGCTGGCCGCAGGGATTGTTGTCATGTTTGAAAAGATCGCCATGAAACATGGCGTATCCGTGTGATCAGACAGATCTTTCCAGCTCGGCCCTGACCGCAGCGCCCAGTTTTTGAAGGGTGTATGGTTTTTGAAGATAGGCTCCGGCGCCAAGCTCAAGCGTTGCCTGGGCTTTGTCGGTTCTGGAAAATCCACTGGCCAGAATGGCTTTTTGTCCGGGCTTGAACGATTGGATCTGTCGATAGGTTTCAAGCCCGTCTATTCCCGGATCCATGATCATGTCCAGAAGGATTAAATCAACATGGTTCTGTTTTAAATATGCCACAGCATCTTCTCCGCTTTTCATTTCCACAGTATGGTACCCGAGCTTTTTCAGGGAGGCTGCTGCAATCTGCCGCTGTTCTTTCACATCATCCACAATTAAAATTTTCTGGCTGGAACCTTGATAGTCTTCCAGACGGAAGGGAGCAGCGGCTGCTGTCATTTCATCGGTGGTAATGGGGAAGTACAGGTCAAATATGGTGCCTTTGTCCGGTGCAGAGAGAATATCAATATAGCCTTCATGATCCTGGACCGTTCCCCAGACCACGGCCATCCCCAGTCCGGTTCCGCTTCTTCCCATCACTTTCTTGGTGAAGAATGGTTCAAAAATCCGTGGCAGATCTTCTTCAGCAATGCCAATGCCGTGATCTTCCACACTCAGGACGATATAATCTCCAGCCTCAACCTGGTCGTACCCTTTGACGGGATGATCCAGGTGGCGGTTGGCTGTCCGGACAATGATGATTCCGCCTCCTGGCTGGGATTCAGCTGCATTGGAGATCAGGTTCATCAATGTTTTCTGCAGATGAATGGAAGAGCCCTTGAGTAACGGGAATTCAGCCAGGATCTCTTTTTTTACCTGGATATCAGGATGAAACGACAGGATTTTATGATATTCCGGTGTCCGCATGAAATGGAGCACCAGATCGTTGAGGTCCAGGCTTTCTTTTGTCACCACGCCCCTTCGGGCAAGGGTCAGCATATCCTGGACGATTTCAGAAGCCCGGCGGCCGCTTTGCTCAATAATGTTCAATGATTTTCGCAAGGGATCATTTTTGTCCAGATCCATGGCCAGCAGCTCCGGATAGGTGATAATACCGGACAGGATATTGTTCAGGTCATGGGCGACACCCCCGGCCAGCAGTCCGATGGCTTCCATCTTCTGTGATCGGTTCAGGCGGTCTTCAAGTGCCTGTTTCTCTTTTTCCATGATCTTCTGGGGGGTGATATCTCTGAGGATTCCCACCACTTTGGGGTCGCCGGTTGCCTCATCCGTCAAAAGGCGGGCGTTGACCGAGCAGATATGAACCTGGCCGGTGATGTCCAGAAATTCGACTTCATAATTGCTGACGGTTTTGTTTTTTAACAAGAGCTGAATGATTTCATCGCGCTGTCTCAGGTTTTTGTAGCGTTTGAGCAGGGGCTGTCCCTTGAGCTGGCTGGCCGGGCAAAGGGCAACCTTTTCAATCGACGGGCTGACCTCTACAAGGGTGCCGTCCAGACGGGTTTCAAAGTACACATCCAGAATGTTTTCAAAAATCTGGCGGTATTTGTTCTCCGATGCGGCAAGATCCGTCATGGATTTTTGAAGGCCGTTGAGGATCGTAGTGACCGAAAGGGTGGCAACAATGTTTAACAGCATGAAGTTCAAGCAGATGACAAGCCATTTGACCAGTGCGTTTTCACTTGCCAGCTGCCAGGGATGGAAGTTGAGCGAAGACAGGAAATCAGTGATATCCAGGTGGATCAGATATCCCAGAAGCGCAAGGGTAAGGGCATTGATGGTCAGGGCGGCAAACGCCATTTTCCGGCCCAGGAAAAGACCGGTGATCAAAGGGAAAAAAAACAGCCACACCGGGCCTGCTCCAAAAGGCCCAAGAGTGAAGATCAGCACCATGCCGAGAATGTAGCTGATGGCAGGGATTGCCATGGCCCGGAGGGTAAAGGGCAGGCCGGGTTTGAAAAAGATAAACAGAACACCGCCATAGATCAGGGTATCGATAATGGCGACAGCCCACAGCTCTTCTTTCACGGCAAGGACAACACTGGGAATATAGGTGACCAGGCCCAGAACTGTAATTGCAAAGAACAGATTCAGCAATATGGTCTCTTTCCAGAAGGCCATACCGTCTTTTGCTGTCAGCTGCCGGGGGGACACCAGGCTGCGGATCCGGTCCAGCAGCGTCTTCATTCAGGTGCCAACGCACTTATGGTGAGATTTTTGCGACACATTCGATTCCACCTTTTGTCATTCCAGGGAAAAAGCATTTGTTGCACGAGATGCATTCAGCTTTATCCGACTGCCGGATCTGCCATTTCTGTGCCAGATCTGGTTCGCGGATCAAGGGTCTGGCAAGGGCAATGAAATCCATACCTTCCGTGTCAATCGCTTTCTGGGAAATGTCCAGGGACCTGAAACCACCCACACAGATGACCGGACAGGCAACATGCTGTTTGATGGCCTTTGCCAGCGAGAGGTTGTATGCTTCTTTGTCTGCTGAATTGATCTGTTCTCTGGCAGGTCCCTTGTCTCCAGAGGCAGGAGATCCAGAAGACACTTCAATGGCATCAATGCCACAATCTGACAGGCGTTTTGCCACCAGAACACCCTCCTCCTGTGTCAGGCCGTTTTCAAAATGGTCTGCAGCATTCATTTTGATGAAGACAGGGAAATGGTATCCCACCTGTGTTCTGATTTTTTCATAGACATCAAACAGAAACCGGCTTCGGTTTTCAAGACTCCCGCCATAGGCATCGGTTCGAAGGTTGGTTGCCGGGCTGAGAAACTGACTGATCAGATACCCATGGGCACCATGAATTTGAACCGCATCAAATCCCCAGTCCTTTGCCCGCCGGGCAGCCTGACCAAAGCAATCAGTGATGTCTTCAATTTCAAGTCCGGAAAGGGCCATTGGTGACTGCGCCGGAGATTTTTTTTCAATGCTGGACGGTGCAACCAGGGGCAGTCCGGTTTCCCTGGGTCTTGCCAGGGCGCCTGCATGAACCAGCTGAATAGCGATTTTCCCACCATGATCGTGAACCGCTCTGGTCATTGCCCTGAATTCCGGCTCAAATTCATCGGAATAAATTCCCATTTCCCCGGGATTTTGTTTGCCATCCGGCCGGACATATGTGTAGCTGGAGATGATCAATCCAATTTTGCCGTCTGCCAGGCGGCAATACAGATCAATCAGCTTTTCAGTGGGCTTCCCGTTTTTTTCACACATCCCTTCCCAGGTTGCCGAGCGAATCATCCTGTTGTTCAGTTCCAGTGTACCGATGGTCGCGGTGTCAAAAAGTGACTTCATAGAGATCCTTTCAGAATGGGATACGGGTTATTTGATTTTCAGTTTAATATTGTGCCGCTGTATTGTTGCATTGACTGCCTCAGTCAGATCTCCCATGGTGGCATTGGATGTAAATTTATCTCCATTGCTGGAAATCTCAATTCCTTTGACGCTTTTTTTGGTCAGTTTTAAAAGGACTCCCAGTCCAAAAGATTTTGATACTTCAAAAGGTTTTTCTTTATCAGCCATAATATATCCTCATCACAGATTTCAACCCGATACGGATTGTTTTATTTTTTACGGTCTTCTATTAATATCGGTCTGTATGACTAAAAATGCAATAGTCATACCAGAAAAATGTTAATTTTCAGTCTGTTCTGGAAAGGATGCCAATATGGATTCCTGCTCGTCCAGAATTTCGTTGAGGACGTCCAGACTGGTCATTGGGTTCATGATGACGGCGCGCAGAACAACAATATTATAGAAATCATCTGTGCTGAATTTCAGGCGGGTTCTGGATACAAAACTTTTTCCAGCTTCTCTTTGGGTCCGCTGAAGCCGGGTGTTGATATCGTCCAGGCAGGCATCCAGATGCTGGCGTTCTTCAGGAGTGGCGGTTTTCAATTTTTTGCGGATATCCAATGGCACCATCCGGTACGTGATGATGTTCAGCTGCGGTCTGGTCACCAGTTGAAACAGGGGGCGGGCATCAATCATTTCTGAAAATTTCTTTGCCGTTTCAATTCCGTATTCGATCATCAGGGCATACCCTCTGGACCCCATGATCTTGAGCGCACTGTCAAGAATCAGAGAATTTGCCTCTCTTGATCCTTCAAGTGTTTTGATCCCCAGATCCACACTGCCCATCCGGTTGACATACCGGGCATGATAAACAATATGGTCAAGTGCCTTGGGATCCTTGAAGTAGACCATGCCTGCGGTCATGGGCATGTAGAACTGTTTGTGGCAGTCAATGGTGACAGAGTCGGCCTGCTCAATCCCCCTGAGCAGGTGGCAGTACTTTTCAGACAAAAGTACGGGCCCCCCCCAGGCGGCATCCACATGAAAATGGATTCCATGGGAGTGACAGATTTCAGCCAGCTGAGGCAGCGGATCGATAATACCGGTTTCTGTGGCACCGGCAATCCCGATAATCGCTGCGATCCGGGTTTTGGGGTCTGCCTTGAATTCCTGGATTTTATCTGTCAGCTTGGCAAGATCGATACTCCTGTTGTCATCCACGTCAATGGGGACGACATTGGCGTTGCCAAAGCCGAGGACGCCTCCGGCTTTCCGCAGCGAAAAATGCCCCCGTTTGGAGACAAGAATGACCACCCGCTCAAGATTATGGGCTTTCATGGCCTGGAAAAATCCATCCTTTTCAATGCTCTCAAAACTGTTTGTGGGCTGGAACAATTTGTTTCTGGCCACCCATAAGGCTGTAAGGTTTGCCGTTGTTCCGCCGGTGGTGAAAACCCCCAGAGATGTATTGGTGTTCTGGACATGCTCCAGATAAAAAGATTCGGGAAAATTGAATATCATTCTGTGCATTTTAGCCAGGATCTGTTTTTCAAGCACAGACAGCACTTTTGATGTTTCGATTTTGATGACATTCTGGTTCAATGCTGTGGTGATGGTTTTCAGGTGGACCATGAAAAACGGGATGGCGGATGTCATGTGTCCGATAAAATAGGGCGAAGCCACATTGACCGCCCTGGGTGCGATCTCATTGATAATATCCTTGATCACATGGGCCAGCCGCTTTTGCGGATTTTTATTGATCTGGGTGTCCATGTAGTCCTCGGCCAGTTTCACCAGACTGATCGCTTCGGTGACGCCTACGTGGCGGTTTAAAAAATCATGGAGGCCAAACAGAATCTGTTCCATGTATTTGACAAGGGTGTCTTTGCTGCTGTCACTTTCAGGGCGGATAAAGATCCGGTTAAGGGTTTCCCAGTCTGCAATGAGGGTTTCAGGCGATGTTTGTTTTCTGACCATGTTTATTTTTTTCCCGGCATCAATTTTCAAAACTGTTATCATGAACTGTTGGAATTCAATAGTCAATATTTTAATATGGCGGGAAAAAGTTCTTTTCAAACCTGGAGATTGATTGTAAGTTCCAGAATCAAAATCATGCAAAAGGAGAAAGATGTTTATGGATCTTCACAGGGATGACATTCTGACAAAAGTGACCCGCTTTAATCTTATCCGCAATGGCAGAATGATTTATATTGATGTGCATCAGCGGCTTCAGGGCAAACTGGCAGATCACTTTATTGCGGTTCCCAACCTGGTGAATATTGTGGCAAAGCCTGAACACCAGGGTGCGGGTGAAAATGAACAGGCTGCCCTGGAAAACTGCCTGAAAAAAATAAAGGGGCTGAACCTGGAAGATCTTTTCCCCCAGACCACCCCTGCCAATTAGCCGGGCCTGTTTTTTTGTTCAGGATCGATGTTTTAATCCCATTTCCATACCCAGGTCCAGGGCTTTTTTATTCATCTCCATAAACTCTTTGGGCACAGTGGTCTCCAGGACTTTAATGATCGATTCCGGATTGATAATGTCTGAAACACCGATCAAAGCGCCCAGCATGCAGATATTGAACACAATGGGCTTTCCGATTTTTTTGATTACCGTATCGTACATGGGCAGGGAAACATGCTTGCCTGCAACCCGGCTTTCGATGCTCACATAGCGTGAATCCACCAGCAGCAGCCCGCCTGGACGGATGATCTGGGAAAAAGTGTTGTAGCTTTCCTGTGTCAGGCTCACCAGGATGTTGGGCTGGTTCACCTTGGGGAAAAAGATCTCTGCTGTGTCAATGATGATATCACTGCGGGTGGCGCCGCCCCTTGCGGCTGCACCATAGCTCTGGGACTGGACCGCATGTTTGTTTTCAAAAAGAGCGGCTGCCTCGGCAAGGATAATGGCGGCAGTGATGACGCCTTGACCGCCTGAACCTGAAAAAACCAGTCTGACGCGTTCCATTTAACTGTTTCCTTTCATTGCCGTTGCAATAATCTGGTCATAGGCCTGACAATATTCCGGGACCTGGGTGTCTTCCACAAAGATGCCGCGCTGAATCAGATGGGGATCGGTTTCCAGCTTTTTTGATCCGATTTTTACCGTATTTGTCTTAAATCCTTCCATCATCTGGATGGCATCGCCTTCCTTATTTTTTCTGCCAAAATAGGTGGGGCACTGGGTCAGGATTTCCACAACGGAAAAACCTGGATGGGAAACCGCTTTTTTAATCAGGTCTTTGCATTCAGTGGCGTGATACACTGTGGATCTTGCCACAAAAGTCGCACCAGCACTTCTGGCCAGATCCACCACATCAAACGCCCGGTCAATGGTGGAATAGGGCGCTGTGGTGGCCTTTTTTCCACTGCCGGACAACGGTGAAAACTGTCCGCCGGTCATGCCGTATATGCGGTTGTTCATGACAATGGCGGTGATATCAATGTTCCGCCGGGCAGCATGGATGAAATGATTTCCGCCAATGGCCAGTGCGTCTCCGTCTCCCATGGGAACAATGGCCTTTATCGAAGGTTTGGACAGCTTCACGCCTGTGGCAAAAGCCAGGGCTCTGCCGTGAATGGTGTGCAGGGAATGAAAATCAACATATCCTGAAATCCTTGATGAACAGCCGATGCCAGAGGTCATGACAATATCGTTTTTGGAAATATCCAGTTCATGAACCGCCCTGAGCAGGGCACCGAGCACAATGCCATGACCGCAGCCCGGACACCACATATGGGGAAAATAGCGCTGGCGGATATAATCTTTGATATGAAACTCTTTTTTGCTCATATCACACCCCCTTTCCCTGAATGATCCGTAAAAGGGTTTTGATGTTTGTCGGAGAGATCAGCTCTCCGTCGATCCTGTTGGCAAGAAACACATTTTCCGGCTGGTCCACGGCATTTTTAACCTGGGTGATGACCTGGCCCATGTTCATTTCAACCACGATCACCGCTTTTGCGTTTGCGCATTTTTCGCGAACCATGTCAGACGGAAATGGCCAGATGCTCTGCAGTTCCAGGACACCGAGCCGGATCCCCCTTGCGCGGCGGTTCCGGGCCAGATGAATGGCAGACCGGGCAGACGCTCCGTAAGATACCAGAACATATTCAGCATCGTCCAGCCAGTATTCTTTATACCGGGTGATGGTCTCAACATTGTTTTCAATCTTGTCCACCAGGTGGCGTAAAAGTCCGCTGACAATCTTTGGATTGTTATTGGGAAAGCCCCACATGTCATGAAACAGCCCGGTTACATTGTAGCGGTGTTCCCCGCCAAAGTCACTCATGGGAAGCCGGCCGTCTTCTCTGGGAAAATAGGGATGGTAATCCACTCCTTTTTTCACGGATGTCCGGAGACGGGCAACAACCGGCATGGCACCGGGTTCCGGTATGACCAGCTTTTCGCGCATGTGGCCGATGACCTCGTCCAGCAGAATGATCACCGGTGTTCGATAGGTTTCTGCCATGTTAAAGGCATCTACTGTGATATTAAACACATCCTGATGGTTGGAAGCGGTCAGTGCGATGATGGAATGGTCGCCATGGGTCCCCCATCTTGCCTGGTTGATATCGCCCTGGCTCACATGGGTGGGGTTGCCAGTGGAAGGGCCGCCTCGCTGCACATTCACAATGACACATGGAATTTCAGCCATGCAGGCATATCCCAGGGCTTCCTGTTTCAGGGAAAAGCCCGGGCCGGAAGTGGCAGTCATGACCTTGTTTCCGGTAAGAGAGGCGCCGATAATGGCAGCCATGGATGCGATCTCATCTTCCATCTGGATAAATTTCCCCCCTTTCTGGGGAAGCCTTGCGGAAAGATGTTCGGCAATTTCCGTGGACGGGGTGATGGGGTATCCTGCAAAGAAATTGATCCCTGCATACAATGCGCCCTCCACACAGGCTTCATTGCCCTGGAGAAACCGGATGTTATTCGTGTCTGTCATGATCCCCTTCCTGGTTTTCTTTGATTTGTATGGCCAGGTCCGGGCACCGAAGCTCGCATAATTTGCATGCAATACAATCTTCCGGGCGGGCTGCGTGCGCCTTGCCGTTATCATCAAATTCAAGAACGTTTTTCGGGCAGAAGTGGATGCAGATTCCGCATCCTTTGCACCAGTCTTTGTTGATCAAATGGTGTACTGTTTTGCCGCCGGCCATAATATCCTCATTCGGTAAATGAAAGAATCCCTGTAAATTCAGGCTTTTGATTCAATAGATCTCATTTGCTCATTGTTTTGTATTTCACAAAAAAATGCAAGAAAAAAAAGCTGATATTTTTTGCACTGGATTCGTCAGGTCAAAAGGTGTAGGTAAAAAAACAAAAACACAGAAGCTGCCGGACGATCATCCGGTTGATCAAATATGAAAAGGAATGCCATCATGGAACAGCCCCTTGTCAGCGTGATTCTGCCTACGTACAACCGGGCCTGGACATTAGGGCGCGCTGTGGAATCCGTACTGATGCAGGATTACCCAAATGTTGAGCTGATTGTTGTTGATGACGGGTCCCAGGATGACACGCTGCAGCTGTTAGACGCATATGAAGACCGGATCACGATCCTGCACCAGGAAAACAAAGGGGTGAGTGCGGCAAGAAATGCAGGCATCAGGACCAGCCAGGGAAGTTTGGTTGCGCTCCTGGATTCTGATGATGCCTGGGATCACCGCAAACTTTCCTGCCAGGTTCGGTTTTTTCAGGATTATCCTGAGGCCCTGATCTGCCAGACAGAAGAGATATGGATCAGAAACGGCAGGCGTGTCAATCCGAAAAGCAAGCACCGGAAGCCATCGGGGTGGATTTTTGAACCATCACTGCACCTGTGCCTGGTCAGCCCCTCTGCAGTGATGATGCGCCGACACCTGTTTGACATCAAGGGATACTTCAATGAAGCGTTCCGTGTGTGTGAGGATTATGACCTCTGGCTGAGGGTCAGTTCATCTGTTCCGGTTTACCTGATTGATCGGCCCTATACCTTTAAAACCGGTGGGCATGAAGACCAGTTGTCCCGCACCCACTCCCAGGACAGATTCAGGATACAGTCACTGGCCAGCCTTTTGGATTCAGGACTTCTGAGTCCGGAACAGGCAGCGGCAGCAGTACAG
>JAABSK010000002.1:21455-41481 GCA_011390435.1 Desulfobacteraceae bacterium
TGAAGCAAAAAGCCCGTATCTATGCCACCGGATGCATCAAACGGGGGAAAGAAACAGAAGCTGCGGATTATCTGAGCCTGGCTGCGAAATTTAAAGATCTGTGATCTGGATCTGGTGGACCATCATGCCGTTGTTTTCAGAGGCCAGTTCCATGATTTTACATCGACTCTGGTTTTCAAAAAGGGTTTTTGAGGTATGGGTGGCTTTGATAAAGGTGTCCTGCGTGATCTGTTTTGCCACACTGACAACCGCCCGGGGAGCCGTTTTCTGCGCAAATTCCCTCAAGGCGGCCTGCTGCATGGCAAAGCGCTCAATGCTCTCTTCCTGAAGCCGGATACGTGTTTTAAGCGTTTCGATACGGCCGGCAATCTCGTCTTGTTGTTTGAAAATTGCGTTCAGTTCTTTTTCCGCTGCTGCTGCTTTGCCTTTGAGCTGCTTGATAGTTGCTTTCTGCTGCGATGAAAGCGGTTCATCCGCCGCTTCAATGGCTTTGATTTCGATCTGTGACCGATCCTGAATATGGGCCTTGATCGATACCTGTTCATACAGGGTCTGATCCTGCCCTTCAAGTTTTTGAACCTCTCCTTTGAGCAGGTTTGCCCTGTCTGAAGCCAGGGTGAGCGCGTCACTGATCTGCTGGTCAACCGCCATGATATGATCATTCACACCCACGCTTAATTTTACCGGTGTTGACGATGACGTGCCGACATTGCCTGCTTCCACCCCCTGTCTGGCGCTGATCCGGCTGGAAATAATGTGTCCGCCGGAATTCAGGCAGGCCCCGCTGATGGTGACTGTTGAGTCAATAATCTCTTTTGATACGGTGAGATCTCCAAATCCCATGATCTGGCAGTTGTTGATAAATTTTGCCCGGATATGGCCCTGGGCTGAAATAGTGGAATCTGTGATGCCTGCTGACACATTCACGTCGCCTGAAACATCAATATTTCCGCCTTCAATTTCCTGGACAGTCAGGTTGACCCCTTTGACAGAGAATCCTTCTTTTATCATGCCTTTGATCAGGATATTGCCTTTAAAATCAATGTTGCCGGTTTCATAATCCACATCACCGGAGATCACCAGTTCCGGGCTGACGCAGATGGTTCCCAGTGCATCACAGTGGGGCTGCCCATCGATTGCAGCATGGATGCGGGTGCCGTCATCAGACAGGGTGGTTCCGGCTCCGGCAGTGAAAACCGGGTCGAGTGCTTCATCCACTGTTATGGCGATTCCTGAAATACTGATACCGGGTTTTCCCGGAACAGGCAGCGTTTTTTCTGCCAGCAGTGTTCCTTCGGTGACAAATGGGATATCCCCCCGTTCCCTGAAATCGATACTGCCGTCTTCATCAATTTTCCCGGGATTGGTAAAATCAGTGGAAAAATGGTAGACAATGCTTCCGTCTTTTCCAGGCTGAGGGCATTCACCCTGGGCAATGGTGATTTCATCTGCATTTGATTTTAGCAGCCAGATGTCGATGGCATCATCATCCAGGATGCCATAGGAGATCTGTTTTTGCAGCAGCAGATCAAGAATATCGTTTGCCGTGCATGACGGACATTTCTTTTCTGGAGTGTTTTTGCGCTTGATCCAGGCCTGGAGATAATCTTCTGAAATAATGACATCAAAAAACTCCTCCAGTTCATGGTCATATTCTGCAACAGGGTCTGGATTCCGGGCAGGTGATGACAACGTTTGTTTAAGGGATGGGGCTGTTGCTGCGGCCAGGGCAGTTTTCAGGATCTGATTCACAAGGGCAGGATCAATGGTGCTGTCGGTATTGCGGGTCAGAAGTTGATTGAAATCCGGTTGAATCGGTTGTGTGCTGTCATATTTGGATGAAAATGTTGTAAACAGGGTTTCCAGGACATCTGTCAGTGTCATGAATGCATCATAAAACCCCTCAGGTGTTGAAGAAGCGCCGATGCGGTGTAAAAAAACGTCCAGAGTGATATCTGCCTTGGTATCTGACAGATGCGTTTCCAATCGCTGCTGTTTTGCCGTCAGTATCCGTTTGTAGGCAGTTCTTTCATCGATTCGTTTCTGATAAGCCCTGCTTTTTTTTTTCAGTTTTTTCGCAATGATGAACATCTGCTTGTTCTGATGGTGGGTGATCCGTTTGAGCTGTTCGCGTTTCAGGGTGTGTTTGAATGCTTTAAAACAGTTTTTTGCCTGATCAACCAGGTCCTGATCTTTAAAAGGAGAAACAATGCAGGCATGGATTTCAGCTTTGTTGATGGCGCTCACAAGCGTGGTCAGCCTGTCATGGGGAACCATGAGCATTCTCTGGGTAAACGGAGAAATGGATTTGACTTTTAGCAGAACATCGTCTCCTTCCATTTTCGGGAGTTTAAAATTACTGATAAACAGTGCAAACAGGTTTGTGGTTGACTGAGAAAGTGTGGAAAGGGCGGTTGCAGATACGGTTTCGCAGAAGACTTCCCATCCTTCCTTTTCCAGGATAGAGCAGGCATGGGCAGCGATGCGGGTGTCATTTTCAAGGATAATGACCTTTGGCCTGCGCTTTTGGGTCATGGGATCTCCTTTTGGTGAATGGCAGGCATTTTAAACCCATTCTGGTCTGCCAGGGCAGAAAAGTCGGTGTATAATTGTTTCAGAGCGCCATGCAGCAGGTCTGTAAGCCCGTCTGCCGGCGATTTTCCGGATTGTTCAATAAATGTATTGATGGCGGGAAACAGATCACCAAATTTTTGGGATGGGCTGATTTTCCGGCGCTTCTTGATCATACCGGTAAGTTGCTCAATCTCTTTTTCAAGGGCGATAATCTTTGCATTATGGATTTTTCCTGCTTCCATCAGCTGGCAGCTCAAGTCAAACAACTGGGTGTTCTGTTTTTTTGCCAGGTCCATTAATTTTTCGTTTTCAAGATGGGAAGTGTGCAGTTTGACGCCGCTCTGTACCATGTCGGCAAGTGTGTCCGGCTTCAGTGGTTTTTCAAGATATCGGTGGATGAGGCCTTTGTTCACTCCGGATATCACATCATTGATGTCCGGGGCATCGCCTATCAGGAACAGGGGCGTAAACGGCAGCAGGGATTTTACCTGTTCCAGAAACTGGATACTGCTGATACCATTCAAACGCTGGTCGCAGAGAACCAGACAGAAAAAATAGTTTTTCTGCCGGATGATGGCCAGTGCTGCTTCACTGGTTTCTGCCCACACATGGCTGCAATCGATCTGATCTGTGATCTGGCCAAACACATTTTTGACCTGTTCATCACCAGACACGATCAGGATGCTTCGGGAAAGAAGGGTATTCATTTTTATATGTATTGATCAGGCAATCTGTTAAGGATTCATATTCTCTACACTTTAACGTCTCTTTTCGCCAAAATCAACTGCAAAAGGGTGATACAGCAGGGCCAGTGCACGTAAAACGAGTGTTGGTTTTCAACAGTCAGTTGTTCAGCACCATTGATCCTTGTCCGCCTATAAAAAAACGATGTTTTTCATGGTTGATTATTTTGATATTTCCGCATAAATTATGTGGGTTATCAGAACGGCAATCAGGATTTAAGTATTGACATGCTGACCACAAGTGTAGTTGACTACAGTTTTCAGCTCAGTGTACGGGTGTATCAGGTGAATGTGAAATGTTTCGGAACTACCTGAAATTGTTTTGGAATGCTGGTTTTTTACCGGGCTGAATGCGGGCGGTGCAGGATGAAATAAACGGCGACAGACAAATACTAAGGAAAGGGTTGAATTATGGGAGTCTCTTTGGACAAGATTCAGGAATTAAAGCAAAAGCAAGAGCAGATCGCAGGAATGGGCGGTGAAAAAGCGCTTGAGAAAAGGCGGAAGAGTGGCAAGCTCAATGCCCGGGAGCGCTTGAATATTTTATTTGATGAGGGGACATTCAGGGAAGTAGACATGTTTGTGACCCATCGCTGTACCAACTTTGGCATGGAAAATGTCGAGATCCCGGCTGACGGGGTGGTTACCGGCCATGGCAAAGTGGATGGCAGGGTGGTGTTTGCCTATGCCCAGGATTTTACATCCCGGGCAGGTTCGCTGGGCGAGATGCAGGCAAAAAAAATCTGCAAGGTGATGGACATGGCCCTAAAAGCAGGCGCTCCCATCATCGGCATGAACGATTCCGGCGGGGCCAGAATCCAGGAGGGAATTGATGCCCTGTCCGGGTATGGCGAGATCTTTTTCCGGAATTCTGCAGCTTCCGGGGTCATCCCCCAGATATCCGCAATCATGGGGCCCACGGCAGGCGGGGCAGTATATTCACCTGCCATGACAGATTTTATCTTTATGGTCAAAGAATCCAGCTATATGTTTATTACCGGCCCCAATGTTATCAAGGCGGTTACCGGTGAGGAGATCACCTTTGAAGATCTTGGCGGGGCCATGACCCACAACGAAAAATCCGGAGTGGCCCAGTTTGCCTGTGATTCAGACGAAGATGCCATCTTGAAAATTCGTTCGCTGCTGTCCTATCTGCCGGCCAACAATATGGAAGACCCTCCCTATGTTGTTCCCACAGATGATCCCAACCGGATGGATGAGGCGCTGGATACCCTTATTCCAGACAACCCCAATCGGGCATATGATATAAAAGATGTGATTGCCTCGATTGTGGATGACGGCACCTATTTTGAGCCCCATGCGTATTTTGCCAAAAATCTGGTGGTCTGTTTTGCACGCCTCAACGGACATGTGATCGGCATCATCGCCAATCAGCCGAACCATAAGGCCGGGTGTCTGGACATCGATGCATCTGACAAGGCCACACGGTTCATCCGGTTTTGTGATGCATTTAATATCCCCATGCTGACCATCGCGGATGTTCCGGGATATCTTCCTGGAAGCGATCAGGAATGGGGCGGTATCATCCGCCATGGCGCCAAACTGTTATGGTGCTATTCTGAAGCCACTGTGCCGAAATTGCTGCTGATTACCCGGAAAGATTATGGCGGTTCCTACATTGCCATGTGTTCCAGGCATCTGGGAGCGGATATGGCATTTGCCTGGCCCACTGCGGAAATCGCTGTGATGGGTGCTGAGGGTGCTGCCAATATTATTCACAAAAAAGAGATTGATGCAGCAGCAGATCCGGCGGGCAAGCGGGCGGAAAAGATTCAGGAATACAATGAAACGTTTTCCAACCCCTATTGTGCGGCTGCCAGGGGGTATGTGGATGCAGTGATCGTGCCGTCCGATACCCGCCCCCGACTGATCGATGCTTTGGAGGCCATGAAAACAAAAAGAGAACTGCGGCCGGCCAAGAAACACGGAAACATACCGGTATAGGATAAAGAATAAAATGGATAACAAAAAATTAGCTGCAGCCATTGCTGCTGTTTATGCCCATTTGACAACATGTGAGCCTGCTGTGGCTTCCCAGTCTGAAATTGTGCCGGAACAGGAGATATCGTTCCGGGAGCCGGTTTCTGCACCGAATCTGTGGGGACTTTCCGGACGGCAGTATCAGATGCAGGCCAATTCAATGATTCAATGGCGGGCATTTAAATAACAATATGGATACCAAATCAAATTACTATATTCAGGAGAAAAATAGATGACAGATCACAGTGAACTTAAAATGGTTGAGATGAACTATGACAACGACCGCCCGAAAGCGGAAAATCCGCTTAAAGTGGAGGATTTGTCACTGCGCGACGGCCATCAGTCACTTTTTGCCACCCGCGGGAGGACAGAGGATATGATTCCGGTGGCAGAACGGATGGATGAAATCGGTTTCTGGGCAGCTGAAGTCTGGGGCGGGGCGACATTTGACACCATGCACCGTTTTCTGGGTGAAGATCCCTGGGAACGACTTCGAACCTTGAAACGGTACTTTAAAAAGACGCCGTTTTCAATGCTGCTCCGGGGTCAGAACCTTGTGGGGTACCGAAATTATGCTGATGATGTGGCAAAACTTTTTGTCAAAAAAACAGCAGATAATGGAATGGAAATTTTCCGTACTTTTGATGCCTTGAATGACTACCGAAATTTTGAAACCGTTGTCCCGGTGATCAAGGAATGTGGTGCCCATTTTCAGGGATGTATCTGCTATACCCTGACTGAACCGCGGCTTGGCGGAGACGTGTACAACCTTGAGTATTATATTCAAAAAGCAAAAGAACTCGAAGATATGGGCGCGGACTCTATCTGTATCAAGGATATGGCCGGTCTTCTGGCACCCTATGACGCGTATGAGCTGGTAAAGGCGTTAAAGGCCCAGGTGAAACCCCTGATCCACCTTCACAGCCATTTCACTTCCGGTATGTCGCCCATGGTGCATCTGAAAGCCATTGAAGCCGGTGTCGATATTATTGACGCCTGTGTTACGCCATATGCATACAGAACCTCCCATGCTGCATTGGAACCCTTTGTCATGGCCCTTTTGGGAACCAATCGGGATACAGGATTTGATATTAAAGCCCTGGCTGAGATCAATGAAATCCTGGAGCGCGACGTCATGCCAAAATATAAACACCTTCTGGATGATACAAAGGTCTCCATGATTGATATCAACGTACTGCTGCACCAGACACCCGGCGGAATGCTGTCGAATCTGGTGAATCAGCTGCGTGAGATGGATGCTCTGGACAAGATTGACGATGTGTATCGCGAACTTCCCCGGGTGAGAAAAGAGCTGGGTCAGGTGCCTCTGGTAACCCCCACCAGCCAGATTGTGGGCACCCAGACGGTCAACAATGTCCTGTTTGATACACCGGATGAACGCTATAAAATGGTGACAGCTCAGGTCAAGGATCTGTGTTATGGCCTGTACGGTAAAACCAGTGTTCCCATTGATCCGGATGTTCAGGCAAAAGCCCTGAAAGGGTATGACAGGGGTGAAAAACCCATTACCTGTCGTCCTGCAGAAGTGCTTGCGCCGGAACTGGAAAATGCCAGAGAACAGATCGGTGATCTGGCCATGGATGATGAAGATCTGATTCTGTATGCCCTTTTTCCGGTTACCGGTAAAAAATATCTCATGCAGAAATATGGCAAGGAAAAGATGCCTGACAGCCTCAAACCCATTACACTTGATGATGTCAAAAAGCAAAAAGAGATGATTGAAAAAGCCAAAAAAGGTGAGCTGGTTGAAAAGAGCAAGCTGGACGCTGCTCCTGAAAAGAGTGAATACGCCCGCACCTTTAATGTGTTTGTCGGTGGAGAATATTTTGAAGTGGGTGTGGATGAAGTTGGTGGCGCTCCGGTTGTGACCTATGCGGCGCCTGCGCAGGCTGCTCCGGCACCTGCCCCGGCCGCCCCGGCTCCGGCTGCTCCCGCACCCAAACCGAAAGCTGCGCCTGCGGCGAAGCCCAAAGCAGCCCCGGCCCCGGCCGCTTCAGCAGCAGGCACCCCTGTGGTTGCCCCAATGCCCGGCATGATTATCAAATATCATAAAAATGTCGGAGATGCGGTCAAGAAAGGGGAAACCATTGTGGTGATCGAGGCGATGAAGATGGAAAACGCCTTGCCGGCGCCTGTTGACGGTGTGGTGAAATCTGTGAATTTTTCCAGTGGGGATTCCGCGCCAAAAGGTGCGGTGCTGGCAGTGATCGAATAAGATACCCGCCTCACATTCCGGTTTATATAAGCATACAGTTTGACAAACCAGGCTGTATGCTTATTTTTTTGTCTGAATTTGACGCCGACCCCCTTTTCTTAAGGAGAAAACATAATGGCCTTTGAAACCAAAGAAGAACTGCTTGAAAAATATTTGAAGATGGACAAGCCTTCCTGTCCCCATTGCCAGACACCGATGACCCTCTGGGAAGTTCCGCCGATCAATTTCAGTGATGGCCTGGGATGGGGAACCCCTTATCTGTTTGTCTGTTTTAACGATGAATGTTCCAGTTATCAAAAAGGATGGGAGCATATGCAGGCCACAATGGAAGCGCCTGCCTCCTATCGGTGCATCAACGAACCCGGGCAGAAAAATTTTGAATACATGCCGGTGTTCAGTCCAGTGGGAGCCACCGGTGGAAAGCTGGATGATGAAACTTTGATTCGGGAAGAAGCCAAACGGGAGTTGATGAAACAGACATTTTCCCTTTTGACAGACTATTATCTGTCAAAAGACTGGGATGAAATTCTCAAAATCTGTCTGGACCCGTCCATTCCGCCGAAAGCACGGCTCAAAGCAGCACAGATGGTGGGCGAGATCGGTGGGTCAGAAGCAACCGAGCATCTGCTCAATCACAAGTTTCCCACGCCTGTGCTGCAAAAACAGGTGGATGAGTCTATTGCCCAGCTTCATGAGCGGCATTACACACGGGAATGTCCCTATTGTGCCGAGATTATCAAAAAACGGGCCACCCTCTGTATGCATTGTAACCAGACCGTGTCAAAATCCTGCTGATTCAGACGTTCACCTTTTCAAGATTAAAAGAGCGGTAGATGATCATCTCCCGCTCTTTTTTGTCCGGGTGCAGGGGCGGAGGGTTCAGGGTGCTGACAAGATCCAGGGCATCATTTTTTGATAGAACAGCATCCAGCCCCTTCCCAATGGTTTTTCCAGACAGGGTGTCCATGATAACGGCATCCCTGGCATCGGTGGAAATGGCAAAGGGGATCTGGGTGTCATATACCAGCCGGGCACCGGCAAGAATTTCCCGTTCATAAGAGCCGATGGATCCGGCCACGCAGGTGACTGCCATCAAAGGGATTTCGTTGCAGCAGACGATCAGGTCGATGGAAGAAACATAATCTTCCGCCTTGAACTGGACGACAATTTCTTCATCCACCCGAATATCTGTTTTCGCGTACCCTTTTTCTTCCACGAGAAATTTTTCAAATATCTGGCGGCTGGCCTGCGCTCCGACATTTCGTACCGCTTTTCCAGTGACATAGTCGGTGATAAGATAGTCAAACGTCATAACAGTGAAACTCCTGTCATTTTTTCAGGGGGAACAATATTGAATATTTTCAGCAGGGTTGGAGCAATATCTCCCAGAATGCCGTTTTTCAGGTGACTGTTTTTAAATGCCCTGCCGGCAAGGATCAGCCGTACCGGATTCAGTGTGTGGGCAGTGTGCGCTGAACCGTCCGGATTCATCATCTGTTCGGCGTTGCCATGATCCGCTGTGACCAGCGCTGTCCCGCCAGTGGCCCATATCGCCTCCACAACCATTTTAGCGCATTGATCAACAGCCTCGCATCCTTTGATGGCAGCTTCAAGATTTCCTGTATGGCCCACCATGTCCATATTGGCAAAGTTCAGAATAATGCATCCAAACCGGTGGGATGCGATGCTGTCGCATGCAGCCTGAGCCACTTCAAAAGCACTCATTTCCGGTTTTTCATCATAGGTGGCCACATCTCTGGGAGAGGGAATCAATAAACGCTCTTCTCCGGGAAATACCGTTTCATCCCCGCCATTGAAAAAATAGGTTACATGGGCATATTTTTCCGTTTCTGCGATTCTCAGTTGCAAAATATTGTGCCGGCTCAGGACTCCGCCCAGGACATCTTCAAGAATCTGAGGGCCGAAGGCAACTGGCAGATCAAAGGTTTCATCATACTGGGTCATGCAGACAAAACCTGAAAGGGATGGAACGGTTTTCCGGTGAAACCGGTCAAATGTTTTTTCGGTAAAGGCTCGTGTGATCTCTTTTGCCCGGTCTGCCCGGAAGTTGAAAAAGATGACACCGTCATCCTGCTGGATGGTACCATTCGGCAGGTGGTCTGGTCTGTCATCAAAGAAAGGGAAAAATACCGGTGTGATAAACTCATCGGTCTGGCCGCTGTCATAGGCATTTTGAACGGCTTTGACTGGATCGGATTCCACCTGTCCCAGGCCCAGAGTCATCAGGTCATAGGCCTTTTGAATGCGGTCCCAGCGGGTATCTCGGTCCATGGCCCAGTACCGGCCGACCAGTGTCGCGATTCTGCCGTACAGGTGCTTATCCAGAAACTCCTGGAGCTGTTTGACAAACTCAATACCGCTGTGGGGGGGGGTGTCCCGTCCATCCAGAATGGGATGGATAAACAGGTGTTCGACTCCCTGCTGCCGGGCCATTTTGATCAGGGCCAGCAGGTGTGACAGATGGCTGTGGACACCGCCGTCTGATAAAAGCCCGGTCAGATGAAGGCTTTTTCGGGTGCGGGCCACCTGCTGCATCACCTTGATCAGTTCCGGGTTTTGAAAAAAAGAGGTGTCTTCAATGGCTGAGTTGATGCGCACAAGGCTCTGAAAGACTTTTCTGCCGGCACCAATGTTCATGTGACCCACTTCAGAGTTTCCCATGGTATCGTCTGGCAGGCCAACCGCGTTGCCGGAGCATTCCAGCTGGCAGGAGGGAAATTCTTTGATCAGCTGGTCCAGAAACGGTGTATTGGCAAGGGTAAATGCATTTCCTCTGGTGGCCGGACCGATTCCCCATCCATCCAGGATCATCAGCAGGTGAACAGGGCGGCTGCTGTCAGAAGGAGTCATGATGGTCCTCCCTTCTTTTCGGCATCGATTCCGGAAAGGTCATAGACTGGTGCATCAGCCCAGAATCCTTCCAGGTCATAGAACGCTCTGGCACGGGTTTCAAATATATGGATGACAATGTCACCATAGTCCAGAAGGGCCCATTCCCCTTCGGTGATCCCTTCGGTGCCGATGGCTGTAATGCCAGATGCTTTCAGTGTTTTGGTGATATGCTGGGCAATGGATGTGGCCTGTCTGTTGGAAGCGGCTTCTACAATCACCAGAACATCGGTGTACGATGTCAGGGAGCTGACCTGAAGGGCGGTGACAGACATTGCCTTTCGATCAAAAACAGGCATCAGGTATGGTTTTAAGCGTTCCGGCACTGCAATGGTATGGGTCATCGATACAATTTCCTTTCTCTGATAAGGTTTTCCACAGGCGCCGGCACAAGCCCTTTGATCGATAGACACTGTTTGATCCGATCCCGGATCATGGAAGATGAGATATCGATTTTTGGGACCCTGCAGATGGCGATGTCGTACCGGTCACTATGGGAAAACACATTGGTCATATAGTTAAATGAGTACCCTTTTGACAGGTTTTCGTCAACAAAAGAGATGATCATATCAATATCTGCCCATTCTCCCCTGAGCATCACAATGATTTTTACCGTTTTAAAGATCTGGTCCGTGTGCTTCCATGTGGTGATATCCAGAAACGCATCAGAGCCCATCATGAAGTAGAAATCCGCTCTTGGCTGGTCGCGTTTAAATTCCTGGATGGTATCAATGGTGAACGATGGACCGGTACGCAGTAATTCTCTGTCTGATACAAAAAATCCGTCCAGCCCCTGAATGCTGTCCGTGACCATCCTGAGCCGGCAGGCTGCTGGTGCAAGGTTGTGATCAGGCTTGTGCGGAGGGACGGCAGATGGAATAAAAAAGATCCTGTCCAGAGCATAGGCGGTTTGAACATGCCGGCTGATCTGGATGTGGCCATTGTGAAACGGGTTGAATGTGCCGCCAAAAAGACCGATCTTCATTTTTTATCAGCTTTTGGTGAGTCTGGTGGACAGCAACTGAACCAGCTGGTCAGTTCCCTTTCCTGTTGCAGCTGACAGGACCAGCACACAGATATGCGGTACCGCCTGTCTGAATGCATCCACTTTTTCATCTGTTCCGGGCAGATCAATTTTGTTGAGTACAACGATCTGGGACTTTTGCGCCAGTGTTCTGCTGTATTTTGATAGTTCTGCATTGATGATGTTAAAGTCGCGGAGGGGGTTCTCCGGGTCAACACGGGATACATCAACCAGATGGACCAGTATGCCGGTGCGCTCGATATGTTTTAAAAATTTGATCCCCAGCCCGGTTCCTTCATGGGCACCCTCGATTAACCCTGGGATGTCAGCTACGGCAAACGGTTCTCCAAATGGCGGTTCCACCATGCCAAGGATTGGATTCAACGTGGTAAACGGGTAATCTGCAATTTTGGGTCGCGCTTTTGATATGGCACTGACAAGGGTTGATTTTCCAGCATTTGGAAGGCCCACGAGCCCGACATCTGCCAGCAGTTTCAATTCCAGCCGGATGCTGAGCTCAACCCCTGGGATTCCTTTCTGGCTGTGACGCGGAGCGCGGTTGGTGGATGTGGCAAACCGTTTATTGCCCCTGCCGCCCATGCCGCCGCGTGCCAGAATATATTCTGCCTCTGCATGGGCAAGGTCAACAATGATCTCACCGGTTTGTGCATTGGATACGATGGTGCCGACAGGAAGAAGAAGGGTGCAGTCTGAGCCGTTTTTGCCATGTTTCTGCTTGCCCATTCCAGGCTGGCCGTTCTGGGCTCGCAGCAGTTTGCGGCGACGATAATCATACAGGGTACGCGTACCTGGGTCAACTTTCAGGATGACATCGCCGCCATCACCGCCATCTCCACCGTCAGGGCCGCCTTTTTCGATAAACCGCTCCCGCCGAAAGCTTGTGCAACCGCGTCCGCCATCGCCGGACCTGACAGTAATAATTGCTTCATCTATGAATTTCACGCTTCATAAACACTGACTTTTTTTCTGTCGCGGCCTTTGCGTTCAAATGTGACAACGCCGTCAATCTTCGCAAAAAGGGTATAATCTTTCCCCATACCGACATTGTTTCCCGGATGGATTTTGGTTCCCACCTGCCGGACAAGGATATTTCCGGCAAGGACGTTTTCTCCACCGAATTTTTTTACTCCGCGCCGCTGGCCATTTGAGTCGCGGCCATTCTTGCTGCTGCCTGCTGCTTTTTTATGTGACATGTCATTACTCCTTGATACTCATTGATACTAAACGGTAATGGAATCAATCTTGATTTCAGTATAATGCTGCCGATGGCCTTTCATTCTTCTGAACCCTTTGCGGCGTTTATACTTGAACACCAGCTTTTTGCTGTCCCGGCCCTGGTCGATAATGTGCGCTTTAACCGAGGCATTTTCAAGCGTGGGGCTCCCAAGTGTTATGGTCTCTCCGTCTGAATACAGGAGGATATCATCAAATTCAACCTGAGTGCCTTCAGTTCCGTCAAGTTTTTCAACCATCAGGGTCTGTTCCTCATGAACCTTGTATTGTTTTCCTCCGGTTCTGATCACTGCGTACATATTTTAACTCTCCTTATCATATCGATATGTTTCGCTATTTTAAAAACTCTGTATACTATACTTGCCAGCCGGATTTGTCAAGATAAACAATTTTCAAAAAATCATATGCCATGATCCTTTGGCAGAAACAGGTCGGCAGCCGGGTCATAGACAGATGGATAACATGTAATAAATTGCCGGATCTGATGTGTGTTCTGTCCGGTCAGCAGACAGGCGACACAAAACCGGAATTTTTCAAACAGTGTGGCAGGCGAAGGCTGGTCAAAAAATTGTTCCAGTGTGGACAGCACTGGAAATGCCACATATGAAACATTCTCTAGCTGATTGATTTCGTCGGTGATCAGGAATCGGATCAGGCGTGATTTTACAGCGGCTTTTTGAACGTACCCATCAATTTTTTCAAGAAAAAAGGAAAGGGTGTGCAGCCGGGCTTTTTCACAGACCTGTTTTCGACACAGCTGGAGATGCCAGAAAAGTTTCTGCCTGTACTGTGCCTGCTCGTGCGCGGAAAGATTTCGATAGGCGCTTTTGGCAAGGAAATGCTGTTTCATGTGGCGCACAACAGACAGGGTCATTTTTTTTCGTTGATGCCGGGCGGGGTCGTCAAAAATATCAAGGTATTCTTTAACGCTTCGCATTCCCGGCGGAGTCAGGTGTTCCTGGCCACTGTCCAGGAGAATGGATTCAATCTGTACGTCCAGCAGTCCGTCCAGGCAGCAGGGGGCCTGGGTCAGATCCAGACCGTGAAGGGGTTTGAAATAATCCACCAGCAGTGCCTGCCGCCCGGTTTTTTTCAACGGGAAAAATTCAGTGTCCGGTGTCAGTGGGATTTTTTGATGGCCAAAAGGATGCAGGGCGCTGGTAAATGTGGGAACGATGATAAACGCGCCGTCCGGTGTGATTTCACAGCCATAGCCATCCGTGATCGAGGGTTTGACAGTATGAAAGTCTTCATCAAGACCTGCTGGAATCAGCAGGTCATCTGTATCATGCTGTTTGCTCAACGCAATGCCTGCCCGGGCCTGAATGGTTGAAATCCGCTGTTTGTTTTTGGCAGTCACACTGACGGAGAGGTTACATTTATGGCGGACCAGTTCTTCCAACAGGTCTGTTTTTCCCTTTGGTACTTTTGTCAGCAAGCTGCAGCTGATCCTGCTTTTTTCAAACAGATCCAGAACCGCTTTTAAGCTGTATCCGGGTTGATCCCAGTCCAGAGGGTCAGATGCGGCGTACAGGGCAATCTCCTGGTTGTTCTGGCAGGCAAGGCGCTGGACGATGCCGGATATGGCAGAAAAAGAAAAATGCTGGCGAACACCCGGCAAGGCCCACTCATTGCAGCGTCTGCAGAAATGGCTGCATCCGATGGTGAGTTGAACTGCTGTTGCCGTATGAAAAACAAGATCTGTCTGTCTGCTTGAAAGGCCAAGTTGGGATTCCCATTCCGGCAGATCAACATAATGGATATTCCCTGTCTGGTGACGGACCAGGCGGACGAGCCGTCCGGACAGATCCGTGTAATGGCGGTTAAATTCCAGGTCCGGCCGGGTGGAGAGCAGTGGTCTGAATTTTTGGCAGATGCGGATGATCTGGTTCAGGCGTTTTTGATGGTTTTCTGTCAGGACGTTCCGGGTTTTTGCATGGTCGGCAATCCTGGCAAGCGTATTACTTGCATTGGATAGTTTTTTTTCATGCAGGGATACCAGCAATTCATTCTTCCGGGTTTCCAGAAAATCGTCCTGGTATTCAAGCGCATGCAGTGGAATCGATCGTATCATTTTTCAGGCCTTGTTTTGAGCAGCAGCAAAAATACGCTCAAAAAAAACAGGGGAGTTCGAAAACTCCCCTGTTGCTGATTCAACTCAGGTGTTCCGGTAAAAAACGTTTTAGCCGTTGACCTCTTCTTTTACCTGGGTCGCCAGTTTGTACAGAATGGTCAGCACCAGAAAACCTGTGGCATAAACTGCCAGAGTGATCATGATTTCCGGCCCTGTGGGGGCATATTCGGTCACATGATGCAATGGAGAAGGAACAAATCCTCCGGATATCATTCCAAGGCCTTTATCAATCCATGCACCGATAAAAATCATGGCGCAGGTAAACGGCAGCAGCACCCGGTTGTTCCGGAGAGCAGGAACAATCAGGAAAACAGCGCCGGTGGCCATCAGAATCAATCCGGCCCACATCCAGGGAACCAGGGCATTATATCCGTGGTATCCAAACAGCAGATACTGAAGATGTGATTTGTGTCCTGGAATACCTGAATAGTAGACCACAAAAACTTCACACAAAAAGAAGAACAGGTTGGCAAGAATGGCCCAGCAGACAATTTTGCTCAATGTCTGGATCGCTTCCCAGCCTGGATCAAATTTGGTGAATTTTTTGATGATATAGCACAGAATAATCAAAAAGGCCGGGCCAGCCGCAAAGGCAGAGGCCAGAAACCTGGGGGCCAGAATGGCGGTCAGCCAGTACCCGCGACCGGGAAGACCACAGTACAGATAGGCGGTTACCGTATGAATGCCAATGGCAAAAGGAATGGAAAGATATACCAGGGGTTTGGTCCACCAGACCGGTTCCACCTGGTTTCTTTCCGCTTCCAGTACCTTCCACCCCACAACAATGTTCAAGAAGAGATAACCGTTGAGAACGATCATGTCGTAGAACAGCATGGAATGGGGTGTGGGATACAGCAATACGTTGAGCATCCGGGTGGGTTGACCCAGATCCACAATGATGAAAAGCAGGCACATGATCAGCGATGCTACCGCCAGGAATTCACCCAGAATGGTAATCCGGTGGAATTTTTCATAATTGTGAAGGTAATAGGGGATAACCACCATGACCCCGCCTGCGGCAACACCCACAAGAAAGGTAAAATTGGCAATGTAAAAACCCCAGGATACATCCCGGCTCATCCCGGTGATCATCAGACCGTTCATGAATTGGTCGATGTAAACAACCGCTCCAGCTCCTATGATGAGGAGCAGGAAGCCGATCCATAACCAGTAATTTCTGCTTCCTTTAATAGCTATTTCAAGCATGCTTGCTCCTTTTATATGACATAGTAAACAGAGGGTTCAGTTCCCAGGGACTGTTTACGTCTGATGGTATAGTGTTCATTCAAAAGTGCCCGAACGTCAGATTCAGGATCGTCAAGGTCTCCGACCACAATGGCGCCGTCACTGGCTTCAACGCAATGGGGCATTTCTCCGATTGCCAGTCTTTCAGCACAGAGATTGCACTTTTCAACCACCCCTTTGCTGCGGGTGGGAAAATCCGGTGCAGTGGTTTCAATAAACGGCCGCGGATCTCTGAAGTTGAAACTTCTGGCACCATATGGGCAGGCTGCCATGCAGAACCGGCAGCCGATACAACGGTGATAGTCCATGATGACAATTCCATCTTCACGCTTGAACGTTGCCTGGGTGGGGCATGCCTGGGTACAGGGAGCGTTTTTGCAATGGTTGCAGGTGACCAGGAATGGCAGGTCATGGTATTTTTCAGCCAGAAATTCATCTTCCTTGTCTGGGAAGGCATAATGAAATTTTTCATCCCAGATCCATTTGATTTCCTGTTTATGGTTCACCGGACGGGTTTTGGGAAATTTTTCCGTATCCACGTCGTGGTTGAAGTCCGGTACATTGTGTGCGCTGTGACAGGCATCAATGATTTTTCGTGCAACGCGGTAGTCCAGTTTGCCGGTATTGATCACCATGCCCCAGCGGCCAGCGGTGAGTGCTTCTTTGTTTTTGCCTTTGACTGGCTGAGCTGCATCATGAGAATCAGATGCAGCAAAATTGATTGCCGGAGCAGCACCCAACCCTATGGCAGCAATACCCGCTACTTTAAGAAAGCTTCTTCTGCTCTTTTTCATCATTCAATCTCCTTGGGGTTTGTGTGGCATTCCCAGCAATAGGGGTCGACTGACGTATACGTGTGACAGGCATCACAGAATTTTGCCTTGTCTTCATGACAGCCCAGGCAGGAATTGTCTCCAGTGGAGAGGCTCATATTAAATGAATGCCCGTTGGCAGCGGTGTATTGTCTGTCGGCATCTCTGACAACGGAATCTCTCCATTCATCCAGCAGGGACATGTGATTGGCCCGCATCTCATATTTATCCAGGACGCATTTTTTTTCAGCTTTGGCTTTGCCCAGAAGCTCAGGTTCGGGTGCAGCCTGCGTAACCGTAATCATGTTAAACCAGAATGGTGAGAGTACGGCCAGGACAAAAATAACCAGTCCTGTGATGATCATGTTTTTATTCATCGTCTTCCTCCTCTGCGCCGGGTAACGGTTCAAACCTCAAATCTTCTGTGCGTTTCTTTTCTCCCGGAAGAATCAGCGCGTTTCCAACCAGCTCATGGATGCCGTATACCTCAACATCCGGTACCCAGTATTCACAAAGGGTTGACAGCGCTGCCCGGTCAATGGCACAGATGGTTCCAAGGGTGTTGACACCGAATTTTTCGTGGACATATTTCAATGCATTGGCTCTGGGAAGGGCGCCGGCCATTCTCAGTTCCATGTTTTCACCGGCATTGAGGCCTGCGCCTGAACCGCAGCAAAAGGTCTGTTCCCTGATGGTGTTGGGCGGCATTTCATAAAAATTGTCACACACATTCTGGATCACATACCGGGGTTCATCCAGAAGGCCCATGCCCCTGGAGGGGTTGCACGAGTCATGAAAGGTCATGATGCGGTTGGCATTCCGGCTCTTGTCCAGCTCCAGTTTTCCATGTTTGATAAGGTCTGCGGTAAATTCCGTGATATGAACCATTTTAGTGGAAGCGGCATTTTCAAACACGGTTCCGGTAATGGGATTTCTGGGAACTTCCAGGAAATCGGCAGGACCGTTCATGGTATCCATGTACTGGTGAATCACCCGCCACATATGACCGCATTCCCCGCCTAAAATCCACTTGACACCCAGGCGTTTTGCCTCGGCATACATTTTGGCATTCAGGCGTTTCATGGTTTCGTGGGAGGTGAAAAAACCAAAGTTTCCGCCCTCGGACGCATAGGTGCTCCAGGTGACATCCAGGCCGTATTTTTCCTTGAGATATTGAAACAGAATCAGATATCCCTGGCAGGTGTAAGTGCCGGGATCGGCAAACACATCCCCTGAGGGCGTAATAAAAAGGATATCGGCCCCTTTTTTCTGAAATTGCGGAGTGCAGTTGACACCGGTGACATCTTCAATGTCTTCCACAAAAAATTCCAGCATATCTTTAAACGCATGGGGCTGAATCCCCAGATGGTTCCCGGTTTTAAAGCAATTGGATACCGGAGTGGCGATCCAGTCGATGTTCAGGCCCAGAAGATTGAAAATCTCTCTGGCCATGATGGTGATTTCAGCCGTGTCAATGCCGTAAGGACAGAATACGGAACAGCGGCGGCATTCAGTACACTGGAAAAAATAATACCACCATTCTTTGAGCACCTCCAGCGTCATGGGCCGTGATGAATTCAAGGCTTTTCCGCCGGGGATCTTGCTTAAAATTTTACCGGCAGTGGTAAAGTCATTTCGGTAAACAGACCTGAGCAGCTCAGAACGCAGAACCGGCATGTTTTTCGGATCACCAGTGCCAAGGAAAAAATGGCACTTGTCTGCGCAGGCGCCGCAGCGGACGCAGATATCCATAAAAACTTTAAAGGTCCGGAAACGCTCCAGGCGTTCCTTGATGCCGTTGAAGACAATCTCCTGCCAGTTGTCCGGCAGTTTCCAGTCTTCTTCCAGTGGATTCCAGGCCCGGGCATTGGGCAGCCCCAGTGTTTCCACACTTTCCGGCTTTGCTGCATAGCAGTACATTCCCGGCCGGATCTGAACGTTGGCAGTGGTCTGCATCCAGTCGCCTGATCCAGGGCTGTAGTCTATTTTATTCAGCAGTTCATCGGGTTTCAATTCGTCAGACATCGATTACTCCTTCTTGTCCACTGGCAGGCCAGCTTCAATCATTTTGTCTCTGAAGTGATCCTCATACTCTTCATAGGTATGTGTTTTCACATCATAGTTCCAGGGGTTAACATGTCTTTTTGCACGGGTATTGTTTGCCATGTTTCTTGTGGGACTCAAGAAAATGCCGCCCATATGCATCAGTTTGCTTAAGGGAAAATATGCAAAAAGGATACTGACCAGGAAAAGATGGGCATAAAACAGTCCGCCTACGCCTTCAGGAATTGTCCAGTTGAATGTCACAAGCCCCATGGTGAGGGCTTTGATTCCGGTGACATCTACTTTTGTAAAGTATCTCATGGACAGGCCGGTTGCAGCAATTCCAATGATCAGGAATAATGGGAAATAATCTGCTGCCTGTGAGATGTAGGAGACTTTGGCATCAAAGATTCTTCTTGCCAGCAGAAACAGTGCCGCTGCCAGGAGTACCGCACCGGACAAAAACAAGCCGGGAAGTCCAAGCTGTACGATGCCATCCAGTTTTTCAAGAAATTGAAGGCAGGATGGAACCGGTGACGTGAAAAATCTGAAGTGCCGCAGCAATACCACCAGAAAGGAGTAATGAAAGGCCAGGGCGCCCACCCAGAGAAAAATTTCCCAGGAATAGGACAACCGGTTTGATGCATTGCGGTTGAAAGCTGCTTTTGTGTTTCGAAACAGAGACCTGAAAAGAAAAATTTCAAGAATCATGCGCAGGAACACGCCAGTTGAAGTATCAGGGTTGTCAATGGAATTTTGTTTTATCCACGGCAATGATTTTTGCTGGCCGCAGGTTGTCGGAATCCTGAACGGCACTGCAGATGCAGCCCATTTCAGAACTTTGATGACAAACCCGGCCAGAAAACAGACAATTGCCAGGTAAGGGATAAAAATACCAAAGAATCCATGAAGCCCTAATCCCTCAACCCCTGTGTAAGCTACTAGGAAAAGCAGAAAAACAGCTGCCAGGGGGATCAAGTACTTTTGATTCATATTATAACCACCTCATTGTTGGATGTATGGCAATGGAGCCTGCCATACCTGTTAAGA
>JAABSK010000293.1 GCA_011390435.1 Desulfobacteraceae bacterium
ACACTTCGGAGGATTCTGACATCCCGTTCCTTGATATGGCGCCGGTCTTCCCGTAAATGAACAACAATAGCATCGGCACCGGCTGTTTCTGCTGCAATGGCTGCCGCAACCGGTTCCGGGTATCTTGCTTTCCTGGCTTCTCTGAGTGTGGCAACATGATCCACATTAACGGCAAGTTCAGCCATGACGTCCTCCTCGGTTAAAATGCGTTGAGTGTTGTATTGGGTTCAATGATCCTGAGCAGTTCAAGACTTTTTTCTTCCATTTTCAGGGCCTGCTCGTCATCGATTTCATGGTCAAAACCAACCAGGTGGAGAATTCCGTGGACCAGGAGCTGAGACATCCTTTCATCAAGGGTGATATTGGCTTTCAGGGCCTCATCTTTGGCATATTCGGCTGAAATCACCACATCTCCGAGAAGATCCGGTGTAATGTCGGCAAATTCTCCTTCGTGCATGGGGAATGATAACACATTGGTGGGTCCGTCCACCTGTCGGTACGTCTGATTTAAATCAGCGATTCCCTTATTGTCCATGATGACAACCGAAATTTCATGGGAATTATATCCCAAGGCGTTTAAGATCTGTTCGATCTTTGGGTATATTCGGTCTGTTGCCACTATCCGGCTTTGCTGGTTGTCTATTAGAATCCTTGGTGCTTCCATTTTTTTCTTTTTTCTTTTCCTGGGGTTTTTCGATATACTCAATTCGATTGTGATAGATACTGGTCAGAATATTGTTAAAGCTTTTAGCAATTTGATGAAGATCTTTCAAGGTCAACTCGCATTCTTCAAGCTGTCCGTCTGCAAAAATGTCATTGATCAGTTCTTTCACCCGCCCCTGTATCCTGGAGGGGGTGGGTCGTTCCAGTGCCCTGACAGCGGCTTCAACCACATCCGCAAGCATGACGATACCGGCTTCACGGGTCTGGGGCTTGGGCCCGGGATACCTGAAGTCCTCTTCTTTGACCGTATCATTGCCACTTGCAATACTTTTATTGTAAAAATATTTAATTAAAGAGGTGCCATGATGCTGCCGGATGCCCTCAATAATTTCCTTGCTCAGCTTATACTGTTTGGCCAGTTCCACCCCTTTTTTAACATGCTGGATGAGGATAAGGGCTGACATCGAGGGAGACAGCTTGTCATGGCGATTTTTCCCGTCAGCCTGATTCTCGATAAAATACAGGGTTTTATCCAGTTTCCCGATGTCATGATAGTATCCGCATATTTTGGCAATCAGGCTGTTGGCATTGATCGCGGCAGCCGCTGCCTCGGCAAGGGTGGCAACAATAATGCTGTGATTGTAGGTGCCCGGCGCTTCGATCATGAGTTTTTTAATCACCGGTTGATCCAGGCTTGAAAACTCGAGCAGCTTGATTTCAGTGGTGTAATTAAAAACCAGTTCGATCAACGGCATGAACCCGGTCGTAAAAACACCCGTCAGGACACCACCGGTAAATGCGAGAAGGATATTGATACCAATATGGGTCAGCTCCAGTTGATTCAGGGAATAAAAATGCAGTGCCAGGGCAATCAATACATTGAACAGGGCCAGTTTAAAGCTGGCACTAATAAAGTGCTTTCTTTCCTGTTTTTCATTGATCCAGTAAGCAGCGGCCACACTGCTTAAAAAGAAAAAGATAAATACTTCAAAATTGTTGGTAAAATTCAGTGCCGTTAATACCGAAATAATAATGGAAAAATAAAGGGCAATATCAAATCCTAAAAACAGGCAGACTGTCATGGCACCTGCCGATATGGGCAAAAACAGGTAGATGGAGGATGCCCCGATGTCAAAGGGCAGGACCATGCTTGCGGACTGGGTGATGGGCGTAATCAGCCGCGCCATGACCAGATAAAGGACCAGCCCCAGTGCCAGGAAAGTAATATGCTTGTTGTGATCATGCCGGATGGCGGGATGGTTCTTTAAAAACAGGATATAAACGGCCAGGATGCATATAAATGTGATCAACGCCTTCCCGGCAATAGACATCATGAAGTTTTTGTTTTCCACCTGATCCTGCAGTGCTTTGAGCTTGATCAGCTTGATGGGGTCCACCCGCTCCCCTTCCCGTAGAATCATTTCTCCGGCCTTTATTTCATATAAGACCGGTTTGATAAGGGATTCTGCCGCAAGAACTCTTTTCTCCGTCTCATTTTTGTTCATGGTGATATTGGGTTGAAGCAGTTGCTGGGTAATATCCACAATCAGGTTACGCAGGGTGTAATTCATATCTTTTAAAAGCGGCTGGCCTTCAATCCTGACCATGTCTTTTGCCTGGTCCGGGCCGTAGAATATTTTAAGGGAGTTAATGGTTTTTTCTTCAGACGATTTGATGGTTCGAAGGATGATCCCCTTGGTTTCTTCCTTGAGCAGCAGGTCTTTATTGGACACCACACCATTGGTCAGAATCCGGGCCAGGATGGTTTTTATCTTCTCGGGAATCTCAGGAGAAAAATTATTTTTATAAAGAACTGAATAGGATTCTTCACTGACAGAGATGCCCAGCTTTCCTTCAAACTGCTCCCGGGTTGCCATGAGAATGGCCGCTGTCGGTGCCGGCTCTTCCGGATTTTCCGGTGGCTTGAGCAATGCCTGGGGAATGGCAAAAGCCTTGTCAATATTGGCAGAAATTTCAGTTAAGAGACCATCATCAAAATCATAGACGATTTTAACCGAATCCCGGGCCTCTTTTTTTTTGGCCTGGGTGGCCTCAATGTCTTCAATAAAAAAATTTCCAGGGGCTTTAACATCCCGTGTCGCCACATCTCCAACCGTATAAGAAAAAGACAGTCTCGCCTGTCTGGGGAAATGGACAATGGTAAATAAAACAGTGATACAGATCAGGATCACCCATGGGATGTAAGGGGCGGCCGAAAGAAATTTCTTTAGCTGGTCCAGCCGGTTTTCAGATTTTGTTTTTTTCATAGGCATCAATGATTCGGGAAACCAAAGGATGTCTGACGACGTCATCCTTTGAAAAATAAATCAATTCAATCCCTTTAATATTTTTTAAAATGGTTTTTGCTTCGATTAAACCCGATTTTTTCCCTTTGGGAAGGTCAATCTGGGTAATGTCACCCGTTATGATCGCCCTGGAACCATATCCGATGCGGGTCAGAAACATCTTCATCTGTTCTGTGGTGGTGTTCTGGGCTTCATCCAGAATGACAAATGCATCATTCAGGGTCCGGCCCCGCATGAATGCCAGTGGCGCAATTTCAATGATCTGCTGTTCAATCAGGTTCCTGGCCTTTTCAAAGGCAAACATATCATACAGGGCATCATAAAGGGGTCTCAGGTACGGATTGATCTTTTCAGCCAGATCCCCGGGCAAAAATCCCAATGCTTCTCCAGCTTCAACAGCAGGCCGGGTCAGAATAATCCGGCTGACTTCTCCTCTGGAAAATGCAGCCACTGCCATGGCCATGGCCAGGTAGGTTTTTCCGGTTCCGGCCGGCCCGATGGCAATCAGCAGATCATTTTGTTGAAGTGCATTAGCATAGGCCTGCTGGGCTGGATTTCGCGGGGAGATGGCTTTGTTTTTGGCGGTCAGGAAAATCGTGGAATTAAACAGCTGGTCCAGTTTGAATCCCGGATCATTTTGAAGTGTTTTGATGGCCGCATCAATGTCCGCCGGTGCCAGCACAATCCGATTTCTTAAAAGCGCATACAGCTGGTTCAGTAAATTAACCGCAGCGGCCGTATTCTCAGGCTCACCCTCAATGCTGACATCATTTCCCCGGGTATTTATGGTTACATCAAGTGCACTGGATATTCTGGCCAGGGTCTGATTATGATGCCCAAAAAGTTCTCTGGCG
>JAABSK010000294.1 GCA_011390435.1 Desulfobacteraceae bacterium
GCATCTGAGACAATCCTTGATGCAATGAATCAAATAGATGCAATTGCCGGCAGAGAGCTTGGTGAACTGACCATCACCGACTATTTTCCTGAAAGTGGCCCGGCCGGATCTTATCTTTTTTTGAAATTGGCTGCCCCTGTTGCAGATTTAGGAACAAATTTCGCGGTTCTATATAATCAGAACGTATTGGATTTTGATACCATTATCATGACAGGAGAAGATACCCTGCAGGTAACAATTCCGGCAGATGCCGAATCCGGTGATATCCAAATTGTATCCGGAAGTTCTGTGAGCAATACCATACCGTTTTATGTGACAGCCCCTGTCACGATCCCGCTGCTTTCTCAACCTGTCAGCCCCTCTGCAACCGATCAAGTCATCAATTACAATGATGAAATACTGATCACCATACCGTCTGATATCCTGGATACCACCAGAACCCTGTCTATTTCAAAAGTAGAAGGTGCCCCGGTGAATTCAACTGCCCCGTTTGCAGCAGCATCCGCCTTTGATGTCAGTATTGAAGGTCTTGAACAGCTCAACGGCTTTATTGAGATAACAGTGAAATACGACCCAAACCTGCTCAACCCCGAATATCCTGCGGAAAACCAGTTCATGCCGATGCGGTGGAACGAGGAGGAAAACTTCTGGCTACCCATGTCTTATCAAGTGGATACGGCAAACAATAAACTCAGTTTTTATACTGACCATTTGACGCTTGTAGAGTGGGTGGTGATCGGCGCTGTCGGCGCGGCATCCATCCCGGTAACATGGGTCGGGGAAAAGCTGCTCAATGACGTTTATGTGACCCCGGAAGGAAATTTCAGACTGCTTTACAGCAAATCAGCTATACAGGCGGATGTAGCACTTGAAGACACTGCCTGGTCAAGAACAACCTATCCAAGCCCTCGCTATCCATTAACATCCTACCAGCACAACCATCCCAAGTTCATCCAGGATATGGGAAAGCTTTTAGAAACAGCATTGGCAAACTATGTCACTGTCCATAAATTTAAAGATCCGATAACAAAACCCGGGTGGCTCTGGGGAACATCAAAAAATCCGATTACCGTCAAGATGGACTCTTGGTGGGTTTCTCTTGGGGGGAATCCGAATTATGAAAAAGTGTGGGAAAATATCCATTTTCCCACGGCTTTCATGAAAGATTTCGGTGCCTTTACAAGCTATGCAACAATAGGGCACGAGCTTTTTCACAGGCTGCAGGCTGAGTATTATGGAATAACAGGTTTCAAGACGTCGCACAACCTCTGGTGGATGGAAGCGACTGCTGAATACGCCAGCAACCGGGCTGCCTGGCCCGGTCTGAAACTTGAAAATATGAACGAAAAGACAGGATTTGATTTTTTAAGCCACCCCATATCAAAAACCGGCAAAATGGACAATACAAATGGATGGTTTTTCAATCAAAGGTATGAGTACGCAGCGTCGGCTTTCATACAGTTTCTTGTGGAGAAAAAGGGGATTGATTTCAAGAACCTGGTGGAACATGTGGCAGGGGGAAGCCCCCTGTCTGAGCCGCTGAGTAAACTCAACGGATACAATAACCTTGCTTTGTCTCAGTATTACAGGGATTTTGCGGCATGGGGAATTTTTTGCAATGATTCTTTTTTGAAAAGACATGAAATTTCTGAAATAGCCGAAGCAAATGAAACCCTGACTGTTAAAGAGGATGCAACCATCACAGTCTCCTATACCGGGGGAAACTTCAGCTCGATCAATATCTATAAATTTGATAAAGACCATGAAGGAGAATCAGAGATCCCACAGGCTGACCGAAATATCGTGGAAGACGATACCCATGAACTGGATGTAACGGATGGAGATGTCATTTATCTTATGGCAACCAATCCGGGACAAAACGATGAAACACTGTATGTGTCTGTAAAAGTGAAGGTAAATGGTGTGGAGCAGCAGGGAACAGCGCATACTTTTGATCTCCAGGGGGGATATACCGCCAAATTATGGGCCATCCGAATCGAAGCGGCCGTATCCGGCCAATGGCAGCTAGTAGCTGTTCAAGATGCGGGTTACAGCCCCTATATCCCCAATTCGAACTTTCAACGGGATCTGCAGGTGACCAGCAACCCGAGCGATACGGTCATGACCTGGATCCATCCGGAAGAAGAGATGGAAGTCCACAATCGTCTCACCTACACATTCGATGGCAACGCAACACCGCAAAACGTCGAGACAATGATCCAATGGACCGATACCATCTATCCTGATTCAGGAAAGCAGTCCGTCGACATGACCCTCACCCTGATACGCCAGTGGGCCCCGGACCCCTTTCCCCGGACCCTGAGACCCGGAACGGTACTGGATATAACGGAGAGTGTGACCGCAAATCTGACGCCAGATCCGTCCACGCTGGGAGATCGGCCGCAATATGTTCCCGAGATGTTCGGATTGATGCAGACCCTTGTGGATGGGGTGCGATTGACGGCGGATGGAGAGAACGCCACCACCTATACCCATATCGACACCACCGATGAGAAGGGCAGCCTCTCCACCCAGACAATGCGCTGGAACGTTCCTGACGGTGTTTCCGGCAGTCAGCTGGTGATATCGTTCCGGGCCATGGATTCCGGATCGGCCGGTTTGGGACACAGTACCGGATTTTATCTGGATCACTTCCAGTCCGCAGGTAAGGTTATGATTTATCAGTTTCGATAAACATCTACAACTACGGCATCTTTGACAAAAGTTACCGGCTGGTCACAAGCCTGCCCATACTGATGGATGAAGTCAACTTCTGGAGACCGGATGCTATCACTTCGGAGCAATGGGGCTGCAAAATCAACTTTGAGTTTTTTCCCATGCAATCTACACAAGGCGCCGGGAAAAACATTATTGCTGATGGTGTCATCGTAAGGTTGTTTGGTTGCCATGCGTTGATTGCCACCCGAAAATAAGACTTCCTCGGTAGATTTAATGCGTGAGGAATAGGAATACAGGGACGCTCTTTAGAAATTCAGCAACTTGATTTGAAAGCATTTGTGGCGGCGGTTAAAACCAACAGCATAGCAGGTTATCTGACTTGCGGGCAATAAATATCTCCAACCGTTCAATAAAATCCTTACGGTCACTGTTATCGCGGAAAATATTTCGACGTTCAATCCCCTTGTCATCATAAGGTGAAGTACACCGGGTGCGTCTGATCGTGGTGCTGTCCTTGGCATAATTATGTGCTCGTATCGAATCCGCGTAATTTCAACTGAATTAATAAAGAGCGTCCCCAACGTTCAAACAGCACCACCATGTCGACGTTTTTGACCTCAAACTTTTGAACGATATTGGCGAGGTCCACAACGGATCGGGCGAGCCGATCCAGTTTGGTGACCGCGAAGACATCGCCATCGCGAACAAAGTCCAAAGCGTTCTGCAGTTCTGGACGATTCCTGGTGGATTTTCCTGAAACCTTTTCATGAAATACGCAATCACAATCCGCAAGACGTTCAAATTGATTATCCAGCTGTGCTGACCCCTGCATAACCAACTCGCATCTCTTTGTTCATGATCATCTCCTTTCTTGCCGACATGGCAACTCTGAGGTAATCGTAAGTTTATCCTGAATTAGGTTGATTGGCTGGGGATGCCGGGATTGTTGCCATAAAGCCGGTAAGGGATGGCGACTTGACGCCGGATTTGGTAGCACAGTTTATTGATGATGGATTTATTTACTGAGACGCCTTGCCTCGGTTTTTTGAGAAATTTCAATTTCTCTGACTTGACAAAATTAATTAAATTGTATATTTACATACAATTTATTGTAGATATAAATACAAGATCAT
>JAABSK010000295.1 GCA_011390435.1 Desulfobacteraceae bacterium
GCTGCAAGCAGCAAAGAAAATCAGCGCCCCGACAAAAAAAATAAAATACAAGATACTGGATTTTTTTGCCATGAAACACCTTCCTTGATTCAAAGGTTAAAAAACAGGTAGGCCCCTATTTTACTGCGAAAAAAACAGCGCAACGGCAAATACTGAAATGACTTGGGAACAATGTGGAAATTATGATTGATTAACATAAGAAAAAACAACACCCCCTGTCAAGAAAAAAACTTTGACACATTGGTCAACGCACCTGTTGCGATACTGCAATTTGCTGTCCTGCAATTCTTCCAAAGACGATACCGTCAAGCACAACTGCCAAGACGGATTGCACCGTGTCTGCCGCCGGCAATCTCTTCTGCGGCAGCAAGACCGGAACCGGAAACGAACATTTTAATTGTTTTATCATTTTTTGTCTGATATCTCCTGAATTAAGATCAAAACCTTAACCTGCTAACACAAATGCTACCAATACTGACTTTTTTAACCCTGGCCCTGCTTTTCGCCACCTTGCTGCCGTTGTGGCACAATCCCCATTGGACCGTCCGGTCCATGGACTTTCCCCGGCTTCAATTTGCCGTACTGGCTTTTCTGCTGCTTTTTTTTCAACTGTGGTTTATGGATTTCGGAACATGGTTCCCATGGCTGCTCATTAGTGTTACATGCTGCATTACTGTCTGGCAGTTATGGTGGATACTGCCCTACACCTTTTTGTGGCCCCGGGAAGTGGCAACAGCATCTGATTGTGGCCGGGATCAGCGCATCTGTGTCATTACCGCCAATGTACTGGCACCCAATCGAAACGCCCAGGATCTGATCCAGCTTGTTCGTCAGCACAGCGCTGAAATTCTTGTCACCCTGGAATCTGACCTGTGGTGGCAGGATCAGCTGGATGTGCTGTTATCTGATATGCCGTATACCATTCAATGTCCACTGGACAATCTTTACGGAATGCATGTCTATTCCCGGCTGCCGCTTGAGCAGTCGAAAATCACTTTTCTGGTTGAAAAGGATGTCCCTTCCATTCACACGATGGCGCGACTGCCCAGCGGTGATGCCGTGCAAATACATGTACTTCATCCGGCACCGCCCAGTCCCACGGAAAATAAGGAGTCTGTCGAACGGGATGCTGAACTGATCGTTGTCGCTCGCAGACTCGAAACCAATCGTCAACCAGTCATTGTGACCGGCGACCTCAATGATGTTGCCTGGTCCGCAACCTCCCGGCTGTTTCGAAAAATCAGCGGCCTGTTGGACCCCCGGGTAGGCAGGGGAATGTTCAACACGTTTCACGCCAAGTGTCCTGTTTTACGGTGGCCCCTGGACCATATTTTCCACAGCCGTCATTTCACGGTTGTCAGGATTCAGCGACTGCCTTTCTTTGGTTCAGACCACTTTGCTCTGGCAACCACGCTGTGTTTTACACCGGATCAAAACACTAACCATTCAGGGCTGAAACCAGATACCTCTGATCAGTTCCGGGCGCAATCCATTCTCCAGAAAAAAGACACACACCCCAAAGAGGTACCTGCCCCAAGAGACGAAAGGGGGATCACAAAATCATCAGGGCCCGCTACTGTCTTTTCACAAACCTCAAATGACAGCCTGCCCGATGCTTTTCAGAGAGGATGAAATTCTTCAGCAATTTTACGGACACCTGCCAGATCGTCCGGAAGTACGAGGGCTTTTTGCGCACAGGACAAGGCCTTGTTCGAATGAAAAACTGCGGCATGATTCATCGCTTTATCACCGGTTGCAGCAAGGGATTTCAATGCCTTTTGCAGCCGGATCATCACCTCCACTGATCCGCTTCCGTCCCGGGATATCGCTGTGAAGGCATCATCAAACATATCCTGGACAGACAACGAAGGGACAGCAACACGGTGATACATTATGTCACTGGCTGTTGTCTTCTCGCCGGGTGCATTCCACCGCAGAAACAAACGGACCAGGATGCCGATGATGTCAATGGCGGTGCCAGGATCGTTGACTGCCGGAGACAAGGCACGTCCTGCAATCTGTGACAATACAATGAAACCGTAACGGGGATCTTCATCAAACTTCCGCTCCCTACCGACCTGAAATGCTTTTGATAACAGGCGGTGATCCGCATCTGTAAGGGTTGGATAGTTGTTGCCAATAACTGCCACCGGACGTTCCGGAGTCACAAAACTTCCTGGCAGGGCCACAACCGCTATCCGGGTATCAGCCTTGTCTGCCCAGGTCTGCAGTTGCGCCACATCAATGCGCTGCACATATCCCACAGAATCTGAAAACACACAATGGCCTGTGGTTTGGGTCAGATCAAACTCCGCTGCATGGGTTGCCGTTGCTTTTTTACACCGCATCAGAGCCTTGGCCGTTGCTTTTTCAACTCTATCAAGGGTATTGCCGAGCCTGCCCAGCCGGGCGATTTGGTCCACCCAGCGCACAAAGGTGAAAATGACCATTCCAAACACCGCAATGGTCAACAGAAAAAGCATGAAAATACCGGCTTTCCCGTAATAGCCCTCTGTTATGGCCACCAGCGCCACAATGCTGAAAATAAATGCACCGATAAATGCGGAAAACGCTTTCTGGGATGAATCATCAGCGATCACCAGGGGAAACGATCTTGGAGAGGCGGTATTACTCGCCGATGCATAGGCTGCCACCATGGAGCCGACAGCAAAAATGGCCATCACCAGCATACCTGAAGCCATGATCGACAGCAGCATATCAACAGTCTGCCGTGAAATCTGCGGCACAAACCGGTCCAGACCAGTATGGTCTGCCAATCTTGCCCCGAACACCACTGCAATGGAAAGTACACTGAACAGCAACGGCTTGATCCATAACCGTTCCCTGATCCGATTGATCAGAAAACGAACCCGGTCTGCTAAATTTGAATCTGTAAGTTTCATATTGGTTTCACCTGTTGTTGACACGCACATTTTAATTGTTTTATCGGCAAATCAGGCAATATCATTGCAACAATTTTCAGCAGTTCCAATTGAAGCGTCCTGACAGTGACGGATAAACAGCTACTTGCAATTGCCTTGCTACTTCTACATCAAAGAATACGGATCCACATCCACCACCAGGCTGATGCCGGCTGGCGCTGCTGCAGACGGGTCATTCACCAGGGCGGTGACCAGTTGGTTCAATCTTCTGGAAGATGGACTTTTCAACAGGATCTGCCACCGGAACCTGGCGGCAATCCGGGTGATACCGGCTTCAATCGGCCCCATGATCTGCACTGGATGCGCCAGAGCATCGCCATCCCGGTCCAGAAGCGCAGTCAGCCGTTCAGCTGTGGCATGGGCAAAGGCCTGAACCTTTTCCGGGTGGATTCCGGAAATCTTTAACTGGATCATCCGCGAAAACGGTGGGTACATCAATGCTTTACGGAATGGAATTTCATTTTGAAAAAATTCGAGAAAATCCTGGTTTTTTGAGGCTTCAATAATAAAATGATCCGGGGTATAGGTCTGCATGATCACTTTGCCGGAAGTTTCCCCTCTGCCGGCACGCCCGGCCACCTGAGCCAGCAGCTGAAACGTCCGCTCGCCTGCTCTGAAATCCGGCAGGTTCATGGACAGATCCGCACACACAACACCCACCAGGGTGATGGATGGAAAATCATGGCCTTTGGCAAGCATCTGGGTTCCCACGATAATATCCACATTCCGGTTGCGGATTTGTTTCAACAATTTAACCGTCGCCCCTTTGGCAGCAGTGGTGTCCTGATCCATCCGTGCGACCCGTGCGTCGGGAAACAGCTCTTTCATCATGGATTCCACCCGCTCTGTGCCAAAGCCCAGCGGCTTT
>JAABSK010000296.1 GCA_011390435.1 Desulfobacteraceae bacterium
GAACCGGCATCAGAATCAAGGGCAGAACCTTTATGAACCCAAGCTGTTTTTCTTTGCATGTGGCTTTTGATAATGTTGCATAATTTCGTTTTTTACAGATTATGACAGCAACAATGCACATAAAGAATGCAGTCAAAAGTCCCATACCGATGCCGCCCATAAAAAGGTCCACAATGGAGATTCGATTCAGGGCACCGAATATGATAAAAAACAAACTCGGGGGTATGAGCAGACCAAGCTCTGCCGAAGTGACGGCAAGCCCGGACGCAAAGGGTCTGTCATAACCGTTTTCCACAAAAACAGGAACCATGACCGTCCCGATGATGGCAAGGCACGCAGCAGCCGACCCGGATATGGATCCCAGAAATGCGGCGAAAATGATGCCCGCGACTGCCAGACCACCCGGCAATCTGCCAAACGTAGCCTTGATAAAATCGCTCAACGGGACCATTCCGCCGCTTCGCAGGATCAGGTTGCCGGCCAGGATAAAGAAAGGGCATGCAAGCAGCGGGTATGAATTTATCGATGAAAAAAAGATCTGAGCGAGCGCCTCAAACGACATCCCCATGGAATACAGCGCTATGATACTGGAGCCAAATGCAAAGGCGATGGCAAGCGGGGCACCACTCAAAAATAAAATGACCATCAAAGCAATGCCGATATATACAAACAGATCCAAACCTGCCTCCAGAGGGTTCAACCTTTTTGTGATTGATACCGTTTAATTAGGTTGTAAAATTCGATTATACCGACAAGGGTGAATATGATCATTCCCAGGGGAATACATAGCTCCACAATCCATTTGGGGATGGGAAAATATTTAGGGAATACCGCCTGTCTTTCGTACAGCATTCGGACCAGAACAATACCGCCAAATGAAACGGCTGCTCCATATATGATTGTGGCGGATATGTTGAACAGTTCCAACAAGAGTCTTGCTCTTCCCTGGAGTCTGGTCACGACCAGATCAATGGCAACATGGCCATTTTCGGCAATGAGCGGACCGCTGATCAAAAGCATGGCCCACACCGTTATCCAGACGGGCAGATCAATGATAAAATCATAGGTCATGTGAAAAAAAACACGACCTATGATTTCTCCAAGGCTTATCAGAACAGCGATGATCAGCAGGAAAGCACAAAATTTTTCCACCCCTCTGTACGCTTTGTCAATTAAGTTTTTTCCCATCTGTCTGATCATCCTTTCCAGAAGCTGATAAATTATCTTGCTGAATCAATCGCCTTGATCAATTCAGGATCCAGTTTGTCGTACATATCGGCAAAAGAATCTCTCATCAATTTCTGCCACTTGGCAATTTCCTCTTTTTCAAATTTCAGAGCAGTGAGTTTTGGATCAGCATCCCATTTCTCGATAGATTCCTGTTCGAATTTTTCATAGTATTTGGAGGCATCGATCTGATCGAATGTCGTGCTAAGAGTTTCACGAACATTTTCAGGCAATGAATCCCACCACTTGGTATTTGCCACCATGCAGATAGGTTGGTTGCCGAACGGGATCAGAACAGCGTATTTCGTATGCCGAGGCAGTTCAAAATAACCGACTCCGCCTGTAAAATCGGTCAAAAGCCCTTCAATCATATTGGTCTGCAAGGCAGTGACCACTTCGGTGTAAGGCAGCGCAATCGGAGTAACCTTGAGTGCTTGCAGGGCCTTGGCAAATGCTTCTCCCCCGGCAAACCGAATCTTTTGGCCTTCGACATCGGAGACTGATTTAATCGGTCCCGTGTCTGTGAACAGATACCATGTACCGGTATCAAACAGCCATTTGATGATAGTCACGCCTTTTTCTTTGGCCATTTTTTCATGAAGCGCTTTCCATTCAGGTGTATTCATAGATCTCATGTAATGATCCCAGCTTTCAAAAACACCCGGAGTCTCTCCGAGCTTCCACGCCGGATCCAGTTCTTCCAGAAAATGCGGTGCAGAATAGGTCATTTGAATCGCACCGTTGGCCACCGCTTCAAGGGCCTCACTCTGGTTACCGTAAAGCATTCCCTTGTCAAAAATTTTGAATTCATATTTTTTCAGGTCCGGGTGGGTTTCTGTCATGCCGATAATCGCATTGATATACAGGTTGATCCCGATCTGTTCAGCAAATGCAGGATACATAGGTGTAGCGGTCGACATGGTGATCTTTTCCTTGCATTCAGCCACGTTCGCGCCAGGAAAGACCAGAATCATAGAACTCAACAGAAAAAAAATGAATACAATTGTTAATCGTGCGATTGTTTTTTGCATCTTCGAACTCCTTTTTTGATTTATGGTTCAAAAAGTTAAAAACTGACGTTCCGATGACAACAGATCCTGGTCAAGCACCTGCTCCAGAATCTGAACTGCGTCATCAATTTGGTCTTCAGTGATAATAAACGGCGGTCCCAGCATCACTGTGTCACCAGCCTGTCCCCGGTCACACCCGCTCGAATATTCAATGAACATGCCTTTTTCAAGGCATGCAGCAGATACCCTGGAAGAAAACCCCAGGCTTTTTTTAAACGGTTTTTTGGTGGACTTGTCCTGAACAAACTCAATACCGCGCATGAGGCCCTTTCCTCTGATATCGCCCACCAGGGGATGACTCCGTAATTTGTCAAGTTTCTGATTCAGGTACTCACCCATGGTATGGGATCTTTCAACAAGGCCGTGTTCTTTGATGTAATCCAGCGTTTTGGATACCACGGAACAGCCCAAGGGGTTGCCGCCCCACGAATGGCCGGCACCGAATACCCCGGAGTTGGACGCAATCTTGTCATGAATGTATTGAGGAACAGCTGTCGCTCCGATGGGGAAATATCCACCGCTCAAACCTTTGCCCAGGGCCAGGATATCAGGCACCACATTGAAATGTTCATATGCAAACATTTTACCGGTTCTTCCGGCGCCTGTCATTACCTCATCAAACATGAGGAGCACGTCATATTTGTCACAAATCTCTCGGATCCGTTCAAAATACCCTTCAGCAGGGACCGCTCCGCAAAGTGCCATGCCTGACACCGGTTCTGCCAGAAACACCGATACATTGTCCGGCCCCAGGCACATGATTTCATTTTCCAGGGCATTGGCACAGTCCAGGTCACAGTTGTCCGGTGTCTTGTTGAACCAGCAGCGGTAACAGTATGCCGGCGGGATATGGTTGAAGTCATGAAGATAAGGCATGAAATCATTTCTTCTGGCTGTGGCGCCGGTCCATGCCAGAGCCCCGGCAGTGCTGCCGTGATAGCTTTGCCATCTAGAGATGACCCTTGATTTGGACGGTTTGCCATTGTCCAGATGGTATTTCCGGGCAATTTTTATCCCGATTTCAATCGCTTCGGTGCCGCCGGAAACAAAAAACACCTTTTCCATGGCAAAATTGGATGCTTCGCAAAGTTTTCTTGACGCTTCTTCAAGCGGTGGGTTGGTAAAATCCACACGATGCACATAGACCAGTTTTCTGGCTTGTTCATTGATGACATCAGCCATTTCTTCAAGACCATGGCCCAGACTGCAAAGAATGGGACCGCCGGAAGCATCCAGATACCTGTTGCCCTGATCATCATAGATATATACCCCCTTACCGGAGGCAATGGATACATATTTTCTGTTTAAGAAAAAGTGAAATACATGAGATTTTCCAGAATCTGTTTGATTATTCATTTTTTTCTCCTGGTTCTGATCATGAGATGGGCAAGAGTTTTGAAATTTTCTGCGCCAGGTGGATTATCAGTTCAGCATACTCTTTTTTTATTTCTGACAAAGAAGCCTGTGTGCTGAGAAAGTCAAAACAAATGGCGCCGGCAAC
>JAABSK010000297.1 GCA_011390435.1 Desulfobacteraceae bacterium
GAGCAGGTTGATAATAGCAGTTTCATCTTCCACAACCAAAATGGTTTCTCCCTTTCCCTTTGGCACATCAACAGGCATTGTCTGGGACACCGGTTCTGTTTTGCCGACGTGCCGGGGCAGATAGATTCGAAAGGTTGTGCCCTGCCCCGGTTCACTGTAGGTATTGATGAAACCGTTGTTCTGCTTGACAATTCCGTAGACAGTGGCCAGGCCAAGGCCGGTCCCTTTTCCCACACTCTTTGTGGTGAAAAATGGCTCAAACAGATTGGACATGATTTTTTTGTCCATGCCGCAGCCATCGTCACTGGCTGCCAGGACCACAAAGTCGCCAGGCGCGAATCCCAAATGGTTCTCACAATAGGCATGATCAAAGGTCACCATATCTGTTTCAATGGTGATTTTTCCCACGCCGGAAATGGCATCCCTGGCATTGACACACAGGTTGGCCAGAATCTGGTCGACCTGTGTCGGATCAATCTTCACCGGCCACAGATTTTCAGCAGGTTTCCAGAGCAGATTGATATCTTCACCGATCAGCCGGCGAAGCATTTTCAGAATCTGTTCAACAACGGCATTGAGATCAACCACCTGGGGAGAGATGGTCTGTCTGCGGGCAAATGCCAGCAATTGCCGGGTAATATCCGCTGCCCGGGTGGCTGCATTGAAAATCTGCTGAAGGTCTTTGTGCACAGGGTCCTTTGCATTGATGTCATCCATGATCATCTGTGTAAAATTGAGAATAATGGTCAACATGTTGTTGAAATCATGGGCTACGCCGCCAGCAAGCCGTCCCACTGATTCCATTTTCTGTGCCTGTACCAGCTGGTCCTGAAGATTCCGGCTTTCGGTTATGTCCTGAACCGTGGAAATCATGAGGTTCTGCTCAATCAGCGGAATGTTTCTGGCCTTGATGATCCGCTTTGTTCCATCCTGTCCTGTGGCCTCAATGTTTTCCCACTGCATCCGTTCCATGTCGCCGGATTCAATATCCGCCATGATTTGGTTTTGTATCTGTTCTCTGTAGTGGGGATCTGGATAAACTTTTTCAAAAAATTCAGCGACATTTTCGATCGCTTCTCTGGGCCAGCCATAAATTTTTTCAAAAGCCGGATTAATGTAGCGGGCTCTGCCCTGATCAATATCGTTGACTGCCAGACCAATGGGCAGATGATCCAGTATGGTCTGAATAAAACGGTTTTGATCCTTGAGTTTTCGTTCTGATTCTTTTCTCAGGGTAATCTCTTCCATTGCCCCCATGATACCGATGACCCTGCCATCCGCATCCAGTATCGGTGCGACCGAAAGACTGCCATCAAAAAGCGTGCCGTCTTTTTTCATCCGAACCACTTCTTTTCCCACAAAGCTGATCTGATTTTCAACCTGTCTGCGCAGTTCGTTAAACTCCTCATACTGACGATCCGGGATAATCGGAAGGGGTTTTCCAATGACCTCCTGGGCTCTCCAGCCGAATATCCGCTCTGCCGAAGCATTCCATGTCAGTACCACCCCCTTAAAATCAATGCTGTACAATGCCACAGGAGAGCAGGCAATCATTGCCTTCTGAAGCTCCTGGCTTTTGCGCAGATCTTCAGTTCTGGCAGCCACCTGCCGGCGAAGCATCCAGGACCACAAAAATACGCCCAGCAGAATGATGACCAGCGTACCGATGATAACACCGGCATACTGAAGCGTCCGGGTCAGTTGGTGAGAAAACTGGTCATCAACCCCCATCCATTTTTCCTGTATCCGTCTGTATTCCCCTGTTTTCTCCAATGCGCCAAGCCCTTCACTGAACTGAGCCAGCAACGCTTTTCGATTGTGGGGCGCAGCAAAGCAATATTCCGGCGATAAAAAAGGCGTCTTGCCAATGACAAGCTGTGACCACCCGTGTTTCTGAATCAGATACAGGGCTGTCAAACGGGAAACCAGGGCACAATCATGTTTTCCCTCAACCAGCTCCATAAGTGCTGCTTCCTGACTGTCCACTGCCGATGTCTGATCTTTCAGCCCTTTTTGAAGGGTAAACTCATGCATGATATCACCCTGCTGCACAACGATCTGTTTTACAGCCAGTTCATCAATGGTTTCCGGCGGCGGGCCATCGGATTTTCGCCCCACACTGACACAGTGGTTCACGGCATGGGAAGGGGTAAAATCAAAGGTCAGTCCTCGTTCGGGTGAGTAGAACATGCCCTGAAGAATATCAATCTCGCCTGTTTGAAGGCCAGCCACAATCTGTGTCCAGGGTCCGAGTTTAATCTGGATGTTCAGGCCCAGTTCCGCTGCAATGGCTCTTGTGAGATCAACATTATACCCTGCAGGCTGACCATTTTCATCCAGGTATTCATATGGCGGATAGTTGTGATCTCCACCCACGATAATTTTGCGGTGGCTGGGCAGCTCCATGGCTGAAAACCATTGGGCATGAAGATAGCGGTAAGTGCCGTCGGCAATCACCAGAGAGAGTCCTTCATTCAACAGCGCCAGGGTTTTTCTGTCCCCTTCCGCAACAGCAAAACAAAACTCCTGGCTGAAATCAGCCACTGGCTGATTAACGATTCTCAGGTTTGTCAACCCAGCTTCATTGATCAGTCGCAGCGCCACCAGACGCTGAATAAAAACCGCATCATGCCGACCTTCTGACAGCTGGCGAAGTGCGGTTTCAAATGTCTGGGTGGTGACAATTTCAACGCCGTAATCGTTACGGCGCAAATACTCTTCGGTGTTGTCACCCTTCATCACCGCTACTTTCCGGCCGGTCAGGTCGGCCAATTCATCAACATCAACCGTATCTTCCCGGACGACCAGCGCCCCGTGCAATGACATATACGGAAAAGTGAAATCAAAAATCTGTTCCCGCTCGGATGTTCGCCCAACCAGCGGCAGCGCCTGGATTTCACCGTTTTCAAGCCAGGCTTTCACCTCCCCCCATGGTCCGGTCCTGAATGTAACGGTTCTGCCCATGGTTGCCAGTGCCGCCCGCATCAACTCAACAGAAAACCCTGTGGCCCGACCCTGTTCATCCACAATGGAAAACGGCGGATAATCGATTTCAGCTGCAGAAATAAGTGATTGTTCAGCTGCGACAGCGTGGGGTGTTCTCCCTTCCCAGAACAGAAACAGCCCCATCGCCACAACCAGGGTGCACCAGACAGTAAGCTTCATTTTACCGTGTATCATTGGATTTTCACTTCAATAACATGGTTGGTTGAAAATACAGTTGCAATCCTGCTGAACCCTTATTCATTAGCACAAAGGATATCAGCACAGCAAGGATTGTTGTATTGCTTTTTTCAGATCAACCAGGGAGGACAAATCTGTGCTTTATCTTTTTTGAGCAAGCCGCTCAGACATTTTCCGAAAATCAGCAGGCGGATCACAGGTAAAACTCACCCGCTGACCGGAATAAGGGTGGCGAAACGACAGTTTCCAGGAGTGAAGCATCTGCCGCTGAGAACCAGTCATCCGTTTTCGATTTCGACGCGGTTGATAAACCGGATCACCCACAAGGGGATGATCAATGGCATAAAAATGCACCCGGATTTGATGGGTACGCCCGGTTTTGAGCAAAACCTTGACCAGACAGGCATCAGCATACTGCTGCAGCACGGTCCAGCAGGTCACCGCTCGTTTACCTTCCACAGGGTTGACAGCCATCAACCAGCGTTTTACTGGATGTCTGCCAATCGGCAGATCAATTTCCCCGCTTTCTTTGGCCATCTGTCCTGAAACCAATGCCAGATACTGTTTTTCAACCCGGCGAAATTTAA